>NZ_JAAAHR010000159.1:0-22858 GCF_009908215.1 Nonomuraea sp. K271
CCCCGGTCCCGTCCTCTGTCACGGTCGGCGGCGCCCAGGCCCGTCCCCGGGTGTTGTTCACATGCACCGGCAACAGCGCCCGCTCGCCGATCGCCGCCGCGCTGCTACGTCACCGCGGCGGCGGCCACGTGGAGGTGATGAGCGCGGGCAGCCACCCGAAAGCGCGCATGCATCCCAACGCCGTGCGCGTCCTGCGGGAGGAGTACGGCCTCGACCTCGCCGGCCTGCGGCCGCGCCACCTGGACGCCGTGGACCACCGCCGTTTCCATCACCTGATCAGCCTGTGCGACAAGGTCCGCGAGGTGCATCCCGCGTTCGGCGACCGGCCGCGGCCAACGCACTGGAGCATTCCCGACCCCGCCGCGACGGGCGCCGACGACCAGGCGAGCTACCCAGCCTTCCTGCGGACGGCGGCGGAGCTCGACACGCGCATCCGCCACCTGCTGCCCGTTCTCGCCCGTGCCACGACCCCGGAGGTCCCCTCATGACCACACCGTCCGAACCCGCCGGCGTGCGCTACATCGTGGACGACGTGGCCGCCGCCGTGCGCTTCTACACCACATATCTCGGCTTCACCCTGCGCGCTCACCCGGCTCCCGCCTTCGCCGACGTCGTACGCGGCCCGCTGCGGCTGCTGCTGTCCGGGCCGCAGAGCTCCGGCGCCCGGGCCACGCCGGAGACCTCGTCCACGCCGGGCCGCAACCGCGTCCATCTCGTCGTCCACGATCTCGACGCCGAGATCACCCGGTTGCGGGCGTCGGGGCTGTCCTTCTCCGGCGAGGTCGTCGCGGGGCCGGGCGGGCGCCAGATCCTGCTCACCGACCCGGCGGGCAACCTCGTCGAACTGTTCCAGCCCGCCGGTCGCTGACCTCCGGCCCTCCCGCCCGCATCGACCGGTCACCTCAGCCCGGTCACCACAGCCCGGTCACCCCGACCCGTCGCGTCCGCGGCGGTGTCCCGGTGCCCGCCGTCCACCGAACCCGCGTGAGCCGCCACCGCTGGACGGTCATCGCCCTCGCGCGGGTGGTCGACAGCGGCGGTGCACCTCGTCCAGGCGTTCGGTGAGGCCGGCCCTGTCGAGGTGTTCGAGCAGCGGCACGACGACCCGGCGGGTGGTGCCGAGTGCGTGCCTGGCCTGGCTGACCGTGAACGGTTGCGGCAGCCGGCTCAGCAGTGCGACCGCTCGTGCGTCGGCGCCCGGCAGCAGGACGATTCCTTCGGCCACCCGCAGCAAGCTGCCCGCCCGTTCGGCCGCGGCCAGCTCCCGCGGGCCCAGCCCGAGCTCGGCCAGGCGTCCCGCGTCCGGCGCCTGGAAGGGCCGCGCCGCCAGGTCCCGTCGCAGCCGCTCGACCGCCCTGGCCACCGGCTCCGGCAGACCCGCGGGACCCGCCACGATCCGCCCTCCGTGGAGCGCGAGCGGCGGCCGTACCAGGGAGGTGACCAGCCGCCGGTCGGGCAGGCCCAGCCGGTGGCGGGCCGCCTCGACCGGCATGGCGGGCTCCAGGGGGTGGCCGGCAGCGTACCGCCGGGCCTCCTCGGCCAGCCGCCGGCCCAGCTCCTTCCAGTGGTCAGGGTCGGCGTACCACTCCCCCGACGTTCCCGGGACGTCCGGCGGGACGCCCATGGCGCGCAGGTCGGCGGCGCGCAACAGGCGGTGCAGGCGCAGCGCGTACGCCGTGCCGGGAGCGCCGGTCTCCGGCAGGGCCCCTCCCTGCAGCGCCGTTTCCAGCAGCGCCGTTTCGAGCGGGGCCGTTTCCAGCAGCGCCGTTTCGAGCAGGGCCGTTTCCAGCAGGGCCGCCCGCTGCCCGGCGACACCCCTGCGGCCCAAAGCCGGCGGGCGCACGTCGAGCACGCTCGCCCCGGCGAGCACCCGCACCTCCGACCGGTCCCGCCCGGGGTCACGCAGCAGCAGCACGTCGCCGAGATGCAGCGGCACAGGACGGGTCAGCCGCAGCCGCACGACGCGCCCGCCGAGGCGCCGCGCCTCGGCCGCCACCGCCGCCGACCCGACGTGGACCGTCAGTCTCCGGGGCAACCCCGCGCACTCGTGCCGCAGCGCCCCGACCAGCGAGACCCGCACGTCGATCAGGTCCGTGTACGTCCAGCCGCCCGGCGTGACGAGCGCCTGCCCGCGGCCAGGGACGTCGTGTCCGCGCAGGTTGACCGCCATCCGCGCGACCCCGCTCACCGTGTCACGCGGCTCCTTCAGCGACTCCAGGCCTCTGACCCGTACCGGCTCGCCGGCGAGCAGCAGTTCGTCGCCCACCGAGACCGTCCCGGCGGGGAGCGTCCCGGTGATCACCGTCCCGCTGCCGGTCACGCTGAACGCCCGGTCGATCCAGAGCCGGACCTCCGCGGCCGGATCGGGCCTGGGCAGCCCTGCCACCAGCCGGTCCAGGGCCTGCCGCAGCTCGGGCAGCCCCTGGCCGGTGCGCCCGCTCACGGTGACCGCCTCCACCCCGCCGATGCCGGCGGCGTCCAGGCGGGCACCGGCCTGCTCCACCGCCGCGGCAGGGCCGGCGAGGTCGGACCGGGTGACCACGAGCAGGCAGTGGCGTACGCCAAGGGCCTCCAGCGCCACCAGGTGCTCCTCCGACTGCGGCATCCACCCCTCGTCGGCCGCCACCACGAACATGACGGCGGGCACGGGCCCCACCCCCGCGAGCATGGTGGCGAGGAACCGCTCGTGGCCCGGCACGTCCACGAAGGCGAGCCGTTCCCCCGACGGGAGGGCCGTCCAGGCGTAGCCGAGTTCGATGGTCAGGCCGCGCCGGCGCTCCTCGTCCAGCCGGTCGGGCTCCATCCCGGTGAGCGCGCGTACCAGCGTGGACTTGCCGTGGTCGACGTGTCCCGCGGTGGCCACGACGTGCATCAGCCCCGCACCTCCGCCACCGCCAGCACCGCGCGCTCCACGTCGCCGTCGTGCTCTGGCGGGACGGTGCGCAGGTCCAACAGCAGGCGCGCGTGCTCGACGCGGCCGACGACCGGCGGGTCGCCCGTCCGCAGCGGGACGGCGAGACGTTCCGGCAGGCTCACGGCGGCACTCGGCAGCCTCACGCCGGGCGCCCCGCCGCCTCCCACGGCGGCCGTGCTCGGCACGTCCCTCGCGTCGACCCCGACCCCCGCCAGACGGCCGGCCAGGGCGGCCGCGCGCCTCGCCAGCACGGCCGGGTCGGCGTGCAGCGCCTGCGAGACCGGCGGTACGGGACCGCGCAGCGTCGCCTCCAGCGCGGCGAGCGTCAGCTTGTCCACCCGCAGCGCGCGGGCGAGCGGGTGGCGGCGGCACCGTTCGACCAGGTCGGCACGGCCCAGGAGGAGCCCCGCCTGCGGGCCGCCGAGCAGCTTGTCGCCACTGGCCGTCACCAGGTCGGCGCCCGACTCGATCATGGTGGTTGCGTCGGGTTCGGCGGGCAGCAGCGGCTCGCGGGCCAGCAGGCCCGAGCCGATGTCCACGACGACGGGCACGCCGAGCCCGGTCAGCTCCGGCACCTCCGCCACGCCGGTGAAGCCCTCGATGCGGAAGTTCGACGGGTGCACCTTGAGCACGAACCCCGTCGCCGGCCCCACCGCGTCGGCGTAGTCACGGGCGGAGGTGCGGTTGGTGGTGCCCACCTCGCGCAGCCGCGCCCCCGTGGAGGCGAGCAGGTCGGGGATGCGGAACCCGTCACCGATCTCCACCAGTTCGCCCCGGCTGATGAGGATCTCCCGCCCGGTGGCGAGCGCGGTGGCGACCAGGACGAGGGCGGCGGCGTTGTTGTTGACGACGTGCACGTCAGCCGCCGCCGGCACGGCCGCGGCCAGCGCCTCTGCCGCGCTCCGTCCCCGCCGCGCCCTGGCGCCCGTCGCCAGGTCGAACTCCACGTCGGCGGGCCCGGCCGCGGCGGTCATCGCCTCGACCGCCGCCGCCGACAGCGGCGCCCTGCCGAGGTTGGTGTGGATCAGCACGCCCGTGGCGTTGACGACCGGGCGCAGGCTCGCCGCGCGCGCCGGAAGCGCCGCCACCGCCGCGTCGGCCACGTCGTCCGGGCCGATCTCACCCTGCCGCGCCCGGTCCTGGGCCGCCGCCACGGCCGCCTTGACCACCTGCCTGCCCAGCCGCCCGCCCGCCTCCACCAGGCGCGGGTCGGCCAGCACGGCGTCGGTGCGCGGCACCAGCCTGCGACGGTCCATGTTTCCGAACATAAGCGGAGGCGGACGGGAATCGAACCCGCCAGGCCGAGAACCTCGGCCTCGTCGGTTTTGAAGACCGCGGGGGCCACCAGGCGCCCAGACGCCTCCAGGGGAGAACCTACCCACCTCGGGGTAGGTGACCCGGCGGCACCCGCGAAATCGCAGTGAGGACGGCCATGACACCAGCGAACCCGCGAAGCCCGGTCCGGCTGACGCAGTACGCGCACGGGGGCGGCTGCGCCTGCAAGATCCCGCCCGGCGAGCTGGAGACCATCGTCGCCGGCCTCGCGGCGCCGCCTCCCCGCGCCACCGGCGCACCGGCCGGCGAGCTGATCGTGGGACTGGACGACGGGGACGACGCCGCCGTGGTACGGATCGACGGCGGCCGGGCGGTCGTGGTGACCGCCGACTTCTTCACGCCCGTGCTGGACGACCCGTATGACTGGGGCCGCGTCGCGGCGGCCAACGCCCTGTCCGACGTGTACGCGGTCGGCGGGGATCCCCTGGTCGCGGTGAACCTGCTCGGCTGGCCCCGCGACCGGCTGCCGCTCGACCTGGTCGAGGAGGTGCTGCGGGGCGGCCTGGACGTGGCACGGGAGGCCGGCTGCCACGTCTCCGGCGGCCACAGCGTGGACGACCCCGAACCGAAGTACGGCATGGCGGTCACCGGCCTGGCCGACCCGGCGCGCCTGCTGCGCATCGACGCCGCCCGTCCCGGCCTGCCGATCTCGCTGACCAAGCCGCTCGGCGTCGGGGTGCTGAACTCGCGGCACAAGGCGACGGGTGAGGTGTTCGAGCAGGCGATCAGCACGATGACGACGCTGAACCGCGACGCGTCGCGGGCCGCGCTGGCCGCCGGGGCGCGGTGCGCCACCGACGTGACGGGGTTCGGGCTGCTCGGGCACCTGTACAAGCTGTGCAGGGCGAGCGGCGTGACGGGGGTGGTGGACGTGGCGGCGGTGCCGTACCTGGAGGGCGCACGGCAGGCGCTGCGCGACGGCCACGTGAGCGGCGGCACCCGCCGCAACCTCGGCTGGGTGCGGCCGCGGCTCGACCCCGGCCGGTTCAGTGAGGACGACCTCCTGCTGCTGGCCGACGCCCAGACGTCGGGTGGGCTCCTGGTCGCCGGCGAGGTCCCTGGCGCGCCCGTCATCGGCGAGCTGGTCCCCTTGGACGGCCCTCACCTGCGCCTGCGCTGACCGTGGGCGGGGCCTCGTCCGTCCGGTGTCAGGCGTCCTTCGGTACGGCGCCGGCTCGGGCGTCGAGGCGGCGGCGCTGGGGGACGACGGTGTACTTCGGGTCGGCGGCCGAGGCGCGGCCCGCTTCGAGGATGCCGAAGCGGGTGCACAAGGAGCCCGCCGTGAGGGCGATCCCGGCCAGTGCGGTGAGGGCGCGGCTGCGTCCCGCGACCACCGCGAGCAGCCCGCCCCCGGCCGTGAGCACGCGCGCGGCGCGCATGAGCCGGCCGGCCCGCCCTTTACGGTACGGCTCCCCGACGAACCCGAGCCGCCGCTCCAGCACCTCCCCCGCGACCGTCTCCGTGGCGGCCCCGAGCGCGGCCACGGCACGGGCAGGACCTGCCTGGGCCCGGGGCGTGCCGAGCATGGCGACCGCGCCCGCAGCGGCCATCGCGCTGCCCGCGAACAGGAACGGCAACTCCCGGTACGCCTCGTGCCAGGCGGGTACGGCCGTGTCGGCGACCAGGACGGCGGTGTAGGTGGCGGTCAGCGGCCCGGTCACCCCGGTGGCCAGCAGCGCCGCGTCCCCCGCGGCGGGCAGGACGCCGGCGAGATCACCTGCCAGGGCCGCGGCCGACAGCCCGCCCTGGGCGGCGAGGACCCACGAGCCGACGCTCATCGGGGAACTGGGCTTGAAGATCCGCAACATGTTGAGGAACCGTTCCGGCCTGCCCAGCTCGGCGGCGAGCAGGGCGGCTCCGAGGGTCGCACCGGCCGCCGCCGCGACGCGGGCCGTACGGGCCAGGCGGGCGTGGCCGGTGAGGCGGGCCATGACGGCTATCGTGGACGACGCTCCAGACATCCCACCCAGATAGAGATATGTCGGCATGTGGGGCTCGTGCCAGACGGGCGGCTTGAGCACCGGGCGGCCGTAGTAGGACCGGAACTCCGCCTCCGGCACCATCGCCGGCTCCCGCCTCACCGCCGCTCCCCCCTGCGCGACGACCCGAGGAAGGCGAGGGCCACGGCGCCCATCGCCGACACCGCGGCGGCGCCCGCCCAGCGCCACATGGCCGGCAGGTCACGGGTGGTCACCACGGGATCCGGCGGCAGGCCGTACACCTCGGGCTCGTCCAGCAGCAGGAAGAACGCCCCGGCCCCGCCCACCACGTCGCCGGGGCTCTCGCCGTACAGGCGGGCCTCCTCGTGCCCGTCGGCGCGCAACCGGGTCACCCGCTCCTCGGCGCGCTCGCGCAGCTCGTCGAGCGGCCCGAACTGGATCGAGTCGGTGGGGCAGGCCTTGGCGCAGGCCGGTTCGAGGCCGCCGCGCTGGCGGTCGTAGCACATCGTGCACTTCCAGGCCCGCCCGTCGCCCTCCCGCCGGTCGATCACGCCGTACGGGCAGGCCGGAATGCAGTAGCCGCAGCCGTTGCAGATGTCGGCCTGCACCACCACCGTGTCGAACTCGGTCCTGAACAGCGCCCCGGTCGGGCAGACGTCCAGGCAGGCGGCGTGCGTGCAGTGCTTGCACACGTCGGAGGACATCAGCCACCGGTCCACGCCCTCCTCGTCGCCCGCCCGCACCGGCCGTGACTGCTCGATGAACGCGACGTGCCGCCAGGTGTTGGCGCCCAGCATGCCGGTGTTGTCGTAGGAGGTCGCCTCGAAGACGAAGCCGTCGTCGGGGATCTGGTTCCACTCCTTGCAGGCCACCTCGCACGCCTTGCACCCGATGCAGACGCTCGTGTCGGTGAAGAACCCCATCCGCTCAGCCATGGCGGTACCTCTCCAGCAGTTCCAGCGCCGCCCGGCCCCTCGGCCGGCGGCCCGGCCGCACGTCACAGGTCATGGCCTTGCCCTCCTGGATGTAGACGTTCGGGTCGAGCACCAGCGGCATCAGGTCGTTGGCGACGTCACCGGTGACGAGCCCGCCGCCGCCCCATCCCCAGTGGTAGGGCAGGCCGACCTGGTGCACGACCTCGCCACCGACGCGCAGCGGCCGCATGCGCCCGGTGACCAGCACCCTCGCCTCCACGACGGCGCGGCTGGTCACGATCGTGGCCCAGCCGCCGTTGTCCAGTCCCACCTCACCGGCCAGCTGCGGGGACACCTCGCAGAACAGCTCGGGCTGCAGCTCGGCGAGGTAGGCCAGCGGCCGGCTCATCGCGCCCGCCGTGTGGTGCTCGGTCAGCCGGTACGTCGTCAGCACGTACGGAAACCGTCCGTCCGGCGCGTTGTACGGGCTCTCGGGCCGGTGGTAGGTGCGGCGGGCCGGGTTGGCCCGCTGGGCGTAGAGGGGGTTGGCGACCGGGGACTCGTGCGGTTCGTAGTGGGCGGGCAGCGGGCCGTCGACGAGGCCGGCCGGCACGTACAGCCAGCCCTTGCCGTCGGACTGCATGATGAACGGGTCGGTCCCGGCGAGCGCGTCCTGGGCGTGGGCGCCTTCGGGCGGCACGTAACCGGGCGGCTTGCCGATCTCGCAGTCGGGCACGTCGTCCCCGGTCCACTCGCCGCGCTCGGCGTCCCACCACACGTACGCCTTGCGCTCGCTCCACGGGCGGCCCTCGGGGTCGGCGGAGGCCCGGTTGTAGAGGATGCGCCGGTTGGCCGGCCAGGCCCAACCCCATTCGAGCGCCACGGCGCTCTGCTCACCGCGTGGGCGGCGGCGGGCCGCCTGGTTGACCTCGTCGGCGTACACGCCGCAGTAGATCCAGCAGCCGCATGTCGTGGAGCCGTCGGGCCGGAGCTGGGTGGACGACGACAGGGCGCGCCCGTCGGGGCCGACCCCGCCGATCTCGCGGAGCACGGCCTCGGCCGAGGGCTCGCGGTGCACGCCGTGCTCCGGGTAGTCCCAGGTCAGCTCACGTACGGGCCGGTCGATCTCGTCGTCGGTCATGCGCTTCCTGAGCAGCTTGCCGAGGTGGTAGTAGAACCACAGCTCGCTGCGGCAGTCCCCGGGCGGGTCGAGCGCCTTCTCCCGCCACTGGAGCAGCCGCTGGGTGTTGGTGAACGTTCCTTCCTTCTCCACGTGGCTCGCCGCGGGCAGGAAGAACACCTCGGTGCCGATGTCCTCGGTGCGCAGCTCGCCCGTCTCGAGCTCAGGGCCGTCCAGCCAGAACGTGGCGGTCTCCACCAGGGCCAGATCGCGGACGACGAGCCAGTCGAGGTTCGCCAGGCCGAGGCGCTGCGCCCGGCCGCCCGACGATCCGACGGCGGGGTTCTCCCCCACCACGAAATAGCCCTTCACGGTGCCGTCGATCTGGCCCATGACCGTGGTGTAGTGGCCGTGGTCGCCGGTCATGCGCGGCAGGTGGCCGAAGCAGAAGTCGTTCTCCTCGGTGGCGGCCTCGCCCCACCACGCCTTGAGCAGGCTCACCAGGTAGGAGCGCCGGTTGCCCCAGAAGCCGGTCGCGCCGCCCTCCAGCTCCAGGTAGTGGTCGAGGCCGCGGTGCCGCCCGGCGTGCGGCATGTCCAGGTAGCCGGGCAGGATGTTGAACAGCGTCGGGATGTCGGTCGAGCCCTGGATGCTGGCGTGGCCGCGCAGCGCGAGGATGCCGCCGCCGGGCCGTCCCATGTTGCCGAGCAGCAGTTGCAGGATCGAGGCGGTGCGGATGTACTGCGCGCCGACCGTGTGCTGGGTCCAGCCGACCGAGTAGACCCAGGCGGTGGTGCGCTCGCGGCCGGAGTTGGCGGTGACGGCCTCGGCCAGCTCGGCGAAGCCGTCACGCGGGATGCCGCACAGCCGCTCGACCAGCTCCGGGGTGTAGCGGGCGAAGTGCCGTTTGACGATCTGGTAGACGCAGCGCGGGTGCGTCAGCGTCGGGTCGGTGCTCGGGCTGGGGGGCGCGGCGGGCCCGCCCGCCCCGAAGGTGTCGGAGCCCGCCGCGTCGGCGTCGCGGCGCCCGCCCTCCGCCTGCTCGGCCGAGGGCTGCTCGCCGGTCGACTCGTACGCCCAGCTCCTCGGATCGTACGTGGCCGTCTCCGCGTCCCAGCCGGAGAACAGGCCGTCGAGGTCCTCGGTGTCGCGGAAGTCCTCGGAGACGATCGTGGCGGCGTTGGTGTAGGCCAGCACGTACTCGCGGAAGTCCAGCTCGTTCTCCAGCACGTGGTTGATCAGCGCGCCGAGCAGCACGATGTCACTGCCCGCGCGGATCGGCAGGTGCCGGTCGGCCAGCGCGCTCGTGCGGGTGAAGCGCGGGTCCACGTGGTAGACCCTGGCCCCGCGGGCCTTGGCCTCCATCACCCACTGGAAGCCGACGGGGTGGCATTCGGCCATGTTGGAGCCCTGGATGACGATGCAGTCCGCGCCTGCCAGGTCCTGCTGGAAGGTGGTCGCGCCGCCACGCCCGAAGCTGGCCCCCAGACCGGGGACGGTGGAGGAGTGTCAAATGCGCGCCTGGTTCTCGACCTGGATGGCCCCGAGGGCGGTGTAGAGCTTCTTCATCAGGTAGTTCTCTTCGTCGTCGAGCGTCGCCCCGCCCAGGCTCGCGATGCCCAGCGTGCGGCGCACGACGTTGCCCTCGTGGGTCTCCTCCCAGGTCTCCCGCCGGGTGCGCGCCACCCGGTCGGCGATCATCTCCATCGCGGTGTCCAGGTCGAGCCGCTCCCACGCGGTGCCGTACGGCCTGCGGTAGAGCACCTGGGTCTGGCGGCCCGGGTGGGTGACGAGCTGTTTGCTGGCCGAGCCCTTGGGACAGAGCCGGCCCCTGGAGATCGGCGAGTCGGGGTCGCCCTCGATCTGGGTGACCTTGCGGCCGTCAGGGCCGTCCTCGACGTAGACGAGCTGGCCGCAGCCGACGGCGCAGTAGGGGCAGATCGATCGGGCGACCGTGCCTGCGTCCTCGGTGCGAGGGCGCAGAGCGTCGGTGCGGGACGACCGTGCCGCGTCGCTCCTGCCGTCCTCGCCGGTGAGCTGGCGGATCACCGGCCACCGGGCGAGCCATCCCCTCCCTGGCATGATGCGACCTCTGCCCGTATTCATCCGGCTCATTCTGGCGGTCCAAACAAAAATCACATGACGTACGACGGTGACGGGCACTCCGCCCACCGCAGGTCCGCCTGCGCCACCCGGCACATCGACGCCTACCTCGTGACGGGCGACCTGCCGGCCGCCGGGACCGCGTGCAGGGACCGGGCGGTGGAGTAGCCGCGCGAGTCCGGCACGGCCGTTGCGGACGGGGAAATGACCGGTCTATGTCCTGTGCCCACCCTGGTGCGATAGCTCCCGAGGGCCGAGCATCTTCCGGACAGGACACAAGCACCAGAAACGGGAGCGCAACATTGTCGCCGACGAGCAGAACAATGACAGCCGGACTCGCCTTGACCGCCCTCGCCACGGTGACCGCGGGATATCTCTCGAGCCCGGCGGTGGCCGGCACGGCCGGTGGGCAGGTCACACTGTTCTCGGGTTCTTCTGACGTGGAGAACGTGTCGTACAAGCAGTGCGAGCCCCCGACCCAGCACCAGTCGCGACTGGCCCACGTCGTCTCGTTCGACAACCGACCGTCGGCCGGCTGCCACGTCGTCCTGGTGAATCTCCAGGGCGGCACCTTCACCTTGTGCCATGGCCGGGGCTCGGTGCCGGCCGCCTTCCGGCAGTCACCGACCGTGCAGATCAGGCCGGGCAGCTCCAACATCTGCCTGGACGATCCCGGAGCATGAGCGACGGGCGAGGCACGGCGCATGCCGGTGAACGCCCGTCGGACGGTCCGGCGCTCGGTTCGGCGCCCGCGGCCGATCACGGACCGGGGAATCTCGAGGACCACGGGCTCCGTGTCGCGTTGCTGGGTCCGTTGCAGGTGTGGCGGGGGTCCACGGCGATCGACGTGAGCTCGAACCGGCTGCGGACGATGCTGGCCGCCCTGGCCCTGTCCGCGAGCAACACGGTGACGGTCGAGCAACTCGCCTTCGCGCTGTGGCCGGACGATCCGCCGGCCCATCAGCGGCGTAGCGTGCAGACCTACGTCAGCAGGCTGCGCCGCGCGCTGGGGCCGGCGGCCATCCGCACGGTGAGGGGCGGGTACCGGCTCGACGCGGATCCCGACGACGTGGATGTGCTGCGCTTTCACCGGTTGCTGGCCAGGGCGGCGGCGTCGCGGGGAACACGAGCGGAGCGGGAGCAGTTGGAGGAGGCGCTCGCCCTGTGGCGGGGCGCCCCGTTCGGCGGCCTGCCTTCCAGCACGTTGTGCGGGCCCAAGGCGGTGCGCCTGGTGGAGCAGCGTCTGTCGGCCGTGGAACGGTGGATCGACCTGGGACTGGCCGAGGGACGCCACAACGAGCTGGTCGCCGAGGTGCAGGAGCTCGCGCTCCGGCATCCGCTGCGCGAGCCGCTGTGGGAGCGCCTGCTGCTCACGCTCGGCCGCTGCGGCAGGCAGGCCGAGGCGCTGGCGATGTACGAGCGGCTCAGGCGCCGCCTCGCCGACGACCTCGGCGTCGATCCCTCCCCCGAGCTGCAACGGAGGCACCTGTCCCTGCTCGCCGACGAAGAACGCCCGGCCACGTCGCCCACGCCCTGCATGCTGCCGGTGGCGGTGGCCGGGTTCGCCGGCCGTGACGACGCGTGCGAGCGGATGGACCGCCTGTTCGACGGGGACACGAGGATCTGTGTCGTCTCCGGCACCGCCGGAGTGGGCAAGACCGCGCTCGTCCTGCACTGGGCGCACCGGGCCAGGGCGCACTTCCCCGACGGTCAGCTCTACGTCGACCTGCGGGGGTTCGGGCCCTCCGCCGCCGCGACGAGCTCGCACGACGCGCTGCCGGCGCTGCTCACGGCCATGGGAGTGCCGCCGCAGGCGATCCCGGCGGAGACGCGGGCCAGGGCCGCGCTCTACCGGACGGTGCTGGCAGGCAAGCGCATGCTGGTGGTTCTCGACGACGCCCGTGATGCCGAGCAGGTGCGCCGGCTGCTGCCGGGTGACGCCGGGTGCGCGGTCGTGGTCACCAGCCGCCAGGGACTGAGCAGCCTCGTCGCCTCGGAGGGCGCAGCGCTGCTCACGCTGGACGTGCTCACGCGGGAGGAGGCCAGGGATCTGCTCGCGCGCCGCCTGGGGCGGGAGCGGATCGCCACCGACCCCGCCGCCACCGACGAGATCATCGAGCTGTGCGCGCGGCTGCCGCTCGCGCTCGCCATCGTGGCCGGCCGCGCGGTCGCCCGCCCGTTGTCGCCGATGGCCGCCCTGGCCGCCGATCTGCGCAGGGTCAGGGACGACCTCGGCGTCCTCGCCACCAAGGACAGCCTCACGGACATGCGCGCCGTGCTGGCCCGCTCCTACGACGCGCTGCCTCCCGATGCAGCCCGGCTGTTCCGGCTGCTGGCCGTCCATCCGGGGCCGGACGTCGGCGAGGCGGCGCTCGCGAGCCTCGCGGGGCTGCATGCACCGCAGGTGAGCGAGCTGCTCGACACGCTGCTCGATGCCCACCTGGTGAGTGAGACCGTGCCCTCCCGGTTCTCCTTCCACGAACTGCTGCGTACGTACGCACGGGGTCTCGCCCGCGCCGGGGACACCTCCGCCCATCGCCGGGCGGTCCTGCGGACGATCGAGCACTACCTGCACACCACGTACCGGGCCGCGTTGCTGCTCGACCCGGCGGCGCAGCTGATCGCCCCGGACGCTCCGGCGGCGAAGGTGCGGCCGGAACACCTGAGGGACCGCGGGCAGGCGCAGGCCTGGTTCCGGGCGGAGCGGGTCGTCCTGTTCCGCGTTCTCCGGCTGGCGATGGCAGAGGGGTTGCACCCCCACGTCGTCCGACTCGCTCTCGCTGTGACGGTCTGGTGCGATCTGGAGGGCGACGAGCAGGGAAAGACCGCGCTCGAGATCCTCGCCCTGGAGGCGGCGGGGCGCTCGGGCGACCACGCGGCGCGGGGGCGACAACAGCTGCACGAGAGTGGCCAGGCCCGTCATACGGGTCGCTAGTACTCCAGTGGCCCTTCGCGATCATGGATCGGGTCTGCGCTGGTAGTGGAAGTGCCGGGCGGTGAGCTGATGGCGACGCCGCTGGCCGTCGCCATGTGACCCCAACGCCCCTGAAGACCGCGAAGGGTCGGTGGAGTACTGGGCGCTGTCTTCGCCGTTTCGGCTCGCCGCATCACTGATCGTTACCACCAGGCTGAAGACGATACGAAGCCCTCGTGAATCCTTCCTTTCCTACCCTTTCGCCCAATGCGATCAACCGGTCGCGCCATGCCGGAAAAAGGGACGACATGAGGAAAAGACTGCTCGGCGCTGTTCTCGCGCTCGCGGCACTGGCCACATTGACGTGGTCGGGCACCGGAACCGCATTCGCGGACGACCCCGGATACAACCCCCACCTCATCGGCGGGGACCCGGCAACCGAGGAATACGGGTTCGCCGCCGCGCTCCTCTACAAGGATCAGGGCGACAGACCGGCCCCGCTCCGGTGCGGCGGCGCCCTGATCACCCCGCAGTGGGTCGTCACCGCCGCCCACTGCGTCGCCGGCCGCAATCCGGCGGACTTCGAGCTGAATGTCGGTTCGAACGACTATCTGGGCGGCACGGCGTTCAAGCCGGCCAGGTTCGTGGTGCACCCGTACTGGGACGACGAGGACGAAAAGAGCATCGGTGACATCGCTCTGATCAAGCTGGCGGCGCCGTCGAAGGAACGGCCCATCGCCCCATTGTCGCACTCGGCCCCTGGCTCGACGGTGCGCATGATCGGCTGGGGCAGGACCGTCGCTGACGACCCGGCTTCGATACCGCGGCAGATCCGGCAACTGGACACGAGGACGCTGGAGCTCTCGGCGTGTTCCTTCGGCGACGAGTTCGACGCGACGCCCGGTGACCTCTGTGTCGAGAGGGCGAAGGCCGACGCAGCGGGCGCGTGCAACGGCGACTCGGGCAGCCCGCTGCTCCTGAACGTCGGGGGTCAATGGCGAGTCATCGGCGTGGACAGCCGCAGCGGCGGCGATTCCTGTCTCGCCACCGACGAGGTCTTCACCTCGATCGGGTTCTATCTGGACTGGATCACGGACACGATCACCGCCGACCAGTCCTGACGCGACGACCGGCCTTCGTCGAGACGCCGGTCCATGCCGGCCGCGGCGCCTCGACGATCGAGCGCGCCGCGCGCATGGCGTACGAATGGAGCCGCCGCTGCCCGCCGCGGGAACAGCGACAGGCAGCGGCGAGCACGGAGCTCGGTAGGTGACCCCGGGGGTGTCAGGGGGTCATGGTGGCGATGTGGAGATTGCCGGAGGAGATGTTGCAGCCGGCCGCGATCGCGAACAGACGACCGTTGTTGTCGAAGATCCTTGCCCCGGCCCACGACCCATCAGTGCGCCTGAGATTGTGGAACGCCCGCCCCGCCGACAACGTGATCTGATGAAGACCCTGAGGACCGGCAGCAGCCGCCACCGCACTCACCGGCCCCTGATCCGTGATCCGCGCCCCCGTCCACGACCCATCAGCACGACGCGTGTTCAGATGCACCCGCCCCCCAGCCAACGTGAACTGATGCAAAGAACCATCCGGACCACCCGCATACGCCACACTGCCGACCGGACCCTGATCAGACACCCTCGCACCCGTCCACGCACCAGAGGGCGACCGCATATTCCAGAACACCCGGCCCACGCGAGGTCCGGACGGATGCCACCAGGAGGTCTCCCGCCGCGCCCCCGGCCAGCCGAAGCTGAAATGGATGTGATCGGTGTGCGGGCTGGCACCGTTGTAGGGGGCCCAGGATCCGTCCTGCCAGATGCGCCGGTTCCAGATGATGTACATGATTCCCAGACGGCGAACCATCGCGTTCCGGTTTCCGTACTGGTCGGTCGCCAGCAACCAGTTCAGCAGGTCGTTGGCGTGCGCGTTCTGAGTGGGGTTCGAGACATTGAAGTGGTAGTCCAGCGCCCTGCCTTCCTTGTGTTCGCTGGTTCCACCGGAATTACAGTCCCGGCTGATGCCGGAGATGTGCGTGCCGTACGTCCGGTTGAGCAGGTCACGGAAGTCGAGCACGCCGGGCTTCGCGGCGGGATCGCATGTCGTCTGGTATTGATGGGGAGCGTAACCTTCGATCTCCGGGCCGAAGTGGGGAGTCGGCGGAGCGGCGAGGGCGGCGCCGGGCATCGCGACGACAGCCGTCATCGCGGCCGATAGGCGAGAAGGATCAGGAGAGCCGACCTGGCGGCCCTCCTGAACGTGGTCGCCGCGTACGATAATTTCATTTCTATCCTTTCCGTGCGGCCGTGGCGAGGCGTTGATCACGACCTCGCCCACGAGAGTCTCGGCTTGCGCACGTCAGCGGTCCAGGACATTTTCCGGACATTAATTCGCGTGGCGGACGGACTTCGGAAAAGGATTTCTGAACGGATGCCGATAGGTGTTTCGCCGCGTGTCTTGGGGTTATGGATGTTTCCTTCGCGGACGCGACCGGACCGTCTGTAAGTTCTCACGGCAGCCGGGCATGAGGGCCAGGCAGGGATGAGTCCGGTCAAAGTCCGGTTTCCGTCCTGGACTGCCGGTCAGCCAGGCTCGATATTGCTGATCAGCTTCGTTCCCGCGGCGCCGCACGGGTTCCGGGATTCCGGCTCATGCCGCCAGCCCAGCCAAAGGGAGAAAATGATGCTGCGTAAGCTGTTCGCGTGCGTCGCCGTGATGACCGCCCTGCCGCTGTGGACGGCGCCGGCCGATGCTCACCGGACGAAGTCCGCCCTGGCCGGTCAGGTCATCCGCAACAAATCGTCCAGGCTGTGTCTGGTCGCCCGAGGGGCGCACGGGTCCCCGATCGCGCAGACATCCTGCGACGCTCACTACGCGGATCAGAAATGGATTTTCCGTTATCCATGGGGGACGAGCGATGCCCGCTTTCAGATTCTGAACGTCCACAAGAACCTGTGCTTGGTGGCCCGAGGCTCCACCGAGTCCTCCGCGACGCTCGCCGGCTGCAACGCCACCTGGGCCGATCAGCTCTGGACGAGGAGAGGCTGGGCCCATGTGGACTACGAGCGATTCACCAATGTCAATTCCGGATTGTGCCTGGCAGCGCGGGCTGGGCGGCCGGCGATCCAGACGCGGTGCGGCTCTTGGGACGACCAACTCTGGTTCCCCTGGTGAGCCCGCCGGCCGCCGAAGACGTTGTGCCACCACATGTCCGTAGAAAGGAAGGGTGTGCGTAGTGCTGCGCCGAAATGGGTTACGCAATGGGCCGCCCAGCCGGAAAGTGGGTATGGTCCTCGGCCTCACGGCCTCATTGCTCGTGGCGTTACCGGTCTCGGCCGGTGCGCAGCCGGCGGGTGCCGAGGCGCCGGGGTTGTACGTGGTGCAGTTCGCCGGCGCGCCGCTGGCGACGTATTCCGGGGGCGTCGCCGGCATCCCGGCGACGAAACCGACCGGTCACTCCAAACTCGACACCACGTCACGACGTTCCCGGCTCTACCAGGAGCACCTGCGAGCGGAGCGCACCGAGGCATTACGGAAAGCGGGTGTCCCGACCTCGAAGGTGGTGTCCGACTACAGCGTGACGTTCAACGGGCTGGCGGCCAGGCTCGGCTCCGCCGAGGTCCGCAGGCTGCGGAGTACCGCCGGCGTGGCCCGCGTCTACAAGGACAGGGTGCACACCTGGCACACCTCCAGCACTCCCCGCTTTCTCGGGATGTCGGGGCCGGACGGTGTCTGGCGGAGCCATCTGGGCGGTCAGGACCGCGCCGGCGAGGGCATGATCATAGGGGTGATCGACGGTGGCTTCTGGCCGGAGAACCCCAGCTTCGCGGCACTGCCCGAACCTCGCCCTGACGCCGACGCCATCGCCGCCAAATGGTCCGGTGAGTGCGTCACGGGCGAGCATGAGCCGGTGACCTGCAACAACAAGGTCATCGGGGCTCGATGGTACAACCAGAGCGGCTACGGAGACCCTGCGAACGGCGAGTTCCTGTCCCCGCGTGACCGTGCCGGCCATGGCAGCCACACGGCGAGCACGGCCGCCGGAGTGCCGGTCGACGCGAGCGTCGCCGGCGCTCCGGTCGGGCAGGTCTCGGGCATGGCGCCCGCCGCCCGTCTGGCGATCTACAAGGCCGTGTGGCACGTCGCGCCCGGTGTCGGAGCGGGCGGCACGACCGACCTGCTCAAGGCCATCGACGATGCGGTGGCCGACGGCGTGGACGTCATCAACTTCTCCATCGGCGACGGTTATGACGAGTTCGACCCCACGGATGTCGCCTTCTTCAACGCCGCGGCGGCCGGCGTGTTCGTCGCGACCGCGGCAGGCAACTCCGGCCCAGGCGCCGGCACGCTCGACAACGCCCAGGCGTGGGTGACGACCGTGGCCGCCGGGACGCACGACGTGCGCTACACCAAGGCCGTCACGCTGGGCGACGGGGCCACGTACGAAGGCGTCGGCCTAGGTGGGGCTCTTCCGGCCGAGCGGCTGGTCGATGCGGCGACCGCGCCGGCACCGGAGGTGGATGCCGCACGGGCGGCCTTGTGCCATGTGGGCTCCCTCGATCCGGACAAGGTGCGCGGAAAGGTCGTGCTCTGCCGGCGCGGGGAGAACGCCCGGGTTGAGAAGAGCCAGGCCGTCGAGGAAGCCGGCGGTCTTGGCATGATCATGTACAACAACACACCGGCTGAATCCCTCAACACGGAGTACCACTCGGTTCCGACGGTCCACGTGGACTCGGCCGCCGGCGCCGCGATCAAGGGCTATGCCGCGGGGAACCACGACGCGACCGCAGCGCTGTCCGCGATGGCGCAGGCGTCGCAGCGCGCGCCCGGCGTGGCCTCCTTCTCTTCGGTGGGCCCGTCGGCGACCAGCCGGGGCGACCTGCTGAAGCCGGATGTCCTCGCGCCAGGCGTGGACATCGTCGCCGCGGTGCCGCCGGTGTCCAATCCCGCGAACTCGTCGTACGGGCTGAAGAGCGGAACATCGATGGCCAGCCCGCACGTCGCCGGCACCGCCGCGCTCCTCATGCAGAAGAACCCGGCGTGGTCGCCCTCCGCGGTCAAATCCGCGATCATGACCACGGCCTACCAGGCAGGCAAGGAAGACAAGCCGATCATCCGGCTCAGTGACGGCGCCCGTGCGGCCCCCTTCGACATGGGCGCAGGTCACGTCCGGCCGGCGGGGATGTTCGACCCCGGGCTGGTGTACGAGTCCCACGAGGTCGACTGGCACCGTTACAGTTGCGGCCTCGGCGTGGACATGCGGCTCGACGACGGCTCGTCGGCGTGCGCGGCACATGGCGCGATGGACCCCAGCAACCTCAACTACCCGTCCATCGCCATCGGCGACTTCGTCGGCCGGCAGACCGTCACACGAACCGTCACCGACACGACCGGCCGGGACAGCGTCTACACGGTCAAGGTCGAAGCGCCGCCCGGAATCACGGTGAACGTCAGCCCTACGGAACTCACCGTGCCGGCCGGTGGCAGCGCGTCCTTCCAGGTGAAGGTCACGGCCGCCACACCGATCATGAACAGGTACGCGTTCGGCTCGCTGACCTGGTCAGACCGGGCCGGACACCGTGTCCGCAGCCCGATCGCGGTCAAGCCGATGATGGTGCGGCACCCGGCCGCGATCACCGGCTCCGGTTCCGCCGGATCGCAAGCGCTCCAAGTGACACCGGGATACAGCGGGACGCTCAAGGCCGCGCCGCTCGGCCTCACGGCGCCGTCCGTCACGACGTCGCGTCTGGTCGGCACCTACAACGGCGGATTCGACCCCCGGAATCCGCCCAGCAGCCCGGCGATCGCCAAGAAGACGATCACCACGGCGGCCGGCACCCGGCTTGTCAGGATCGCCACGTACGACGAGTATCCCGACGGGACGGACATCGACGTGTACGTCGTCCGCGACGGGGCTTTCCTCGGTGCCTCCCAGGGCCTCACCTCCGAGGAGGAGGTTCTCCTGCCAGGGAGCGGCACCTTCGACGTGTACGTCCTGCAGTGGGGTCTGCCGGCGGGAACCGACGCGACCGATGTCCGCCTGTACTCCTACGCGCTGACACAGGCCACCGGCAACCTGTCGGTGGCTCCGGCGGAGGCGCAGGCGCGGCCGGGTGATCCCGTCACCGTGACCGTCAACTGGACCGGCGTGCCGTCCGGGAGCCACTACTTCGGAGCGGTCGAGTATTTCTCCGGCACGACATCCTTGGGCATGACGGCGCTGAAGGTCGAGGGGTAGCGCCCGCGGCCGGCCGTCCGAGAGTCCCCTCTTCAGGCGAGACGCGTTCCAGGGCCCGCCATGCCCGCCATGCCCGCCATGCCTGCCAGGCATGGCGGGCGGACGTGCCATCGACTGGAGCACATGGCGCAGACCCGGCCGCGGAGCGAGGCGGCCGGGTCGGGCGCGGGCTCGTCCCCCAGGCGAGGGCGGCCCCTGACGTGTCAAGGACGGCCAGCGGTCACTGGAGGTAGCCGGAGGGGCCGTCCAGGGACCAGCCCGGCTCGTTGCGCAGGATGGAGTCCTTGTGCGCGGTGATGGCGATGCGCCACTTCGGCCGGTTGTCGTAGTGGAGACGCCAGATCCGCTTGGCCGGATCGCCGGTCTTGCCGACATACCCGAGGATGCCCTCGTTCACGAACTTGCCTGAGGCGATCAGCTTTCTGAGCCCGGCCGGATCGGCCGTGAGGATGTACGACATGGCCGACGTGGACCGGAGACGGTACAGAGCCGTACCTCCACTGAACGGCTTCACGGCGACCCGGCCCAGCGGGGTCGGGGTGCGCTTGAAGCCGTGCTTCTGGACGGCGCGCTGAGCCTCGGCGGGGTTGGCGGTGTAGAAGAAGCCCTTGCTCTTGGGAGTGACCAGTTCGATCAGCGGGCTGGTTCGGGCGGTCGGTGCCGGGTCGGCGCTCGCGGGCGCGCCGACCGCGACCGACGCGGCCATCGCCGAGAGGGCGGCGATGGCGAGAAAACGCGTTGTCGTCATGCGGTTCCTTGATCCAAGGCGATACGGACCCAGGGAACCTAACGTCACGGTCATTCAGGACGGCCTCAGATCGTCCTCACCCCTGACCGCGAGCGCCCGTCACGGCCGGTTCAGCAGCACTCCCGTCAACCGGTCGTAGCGGTGGACCCGCACGCGGGAATCCGCGTGGTCCCGCAGCCCTTCGACCCGCACGACGAGCACGCCCTGGCGTACGCGGTCCTCGGTGCGGACGCGCAGCCAGGGCTCGCCGTCGCGCAGCGCGGTGACCTCCTTCACCAGGTCGCCGTTGCGTCCCGCCGCGATGGCGTACGCGCGGCCCTGGGGCGAGGTGACGTCGATGCCGCCGTCCTGCCGCAGGGTGAACGTGACGACGAGGTCGCCGCGGCCGCCGTTCGCGTCGCCCACGAAGTCGTACACCGGCGCGGGGTCACCCACGTAGTACTTCAGCCGGCCGAGGCCGGTGACGTCCATGCCGTTGTAGAAGTTGCGGCCGTCGGGGTCGAGCCAGAAGTGGGGGTTGTGGGTGGGCGCGGCGAAGTCTGCGCCGGAGTTGTACGAGATGTGCCAGTGCGGAGGATTGTCGGGGTGCAGGGTGTTGTTGGTCTCGATGCCCATCAGCACGAACCGGTGTCCCTTGGCCGCGGCGACGTCGACCATGCCGGAGTCACGCAGGATGGTGTGGGCCGCGACCATCTGGTGGATCACCGACGCGACCGGCCCCGCCGGCCACGGCACGGTCGTCCATGGGCCCGCGGCGCGGTCGGGATCGTTGTGCTCGATGCGCCAGTTCATGCCCGGTGAGACGTCGGGATGGCTCCAGACCTGCAGGGTCGGCTGGTTGGCGTCGGGCGACGACTGGGTCATCGGCAGGGTGAAGGACACGCTGTGCCTGTCGCCCGGAACGCGGCGCAGCTCCAGCCGCGTGTCCTGGTGCACGACGGCTTCGACGCGCTCGCCCGGCCAGCGGACGTTGACCTCGATGCCGGCGGCGTCGCGCGGGCCGCGCACGAACGTGTAGTACTCCGCGCGGGAGGCCACGGAATACCGCTCGCCCGGCAGGATCTCGTAACCGGAGGGCAGGGTGACCTCGGGCGTGCCGGGTTCGCCGGGCCGGCCGCGCGCGACGCGGAAGGCCGCGAAGGCCGTCTCCGCCGCCGAGGCGGCGGCAGGCAGGACGGCGGGCAGGACGGCTGTGGGCACCGCGGTCAGTAATGTTCGGCGGGACAGTGATCCGGACATGAGGGCGTTCCTCTCGACTCACACCAGGCTGGGCCGTCCGTCGTGCGGGAGGCGCGCCTTCGTGTTCCGTCTCTCGCGGGTCAGCGGAACCTCCCCCTCCCGGACGACCGGTGAACAGGGAGCATCCTTCCACGCCCCTGACAGGCCTTTCAGCCGGCGGGAGGCCGGATGCTCAGCTGTTCGGCCCGGTCGAGTTCGGCGGCGGCGTCGGGCACCAGCCCGAGGCCGACGGTCTGGCGGCTGAGCAGGCCGGTCAGCGCCCAGTCGGTGACGACGCGGAGCCGGTTGCCCGTGGCGGGCAGCGCGAACAGGTGGTACGCGCCGGTGATCGCCGCCGCCGCCGGGCCCGTCACCCGCAGGTTGAACGGCGCGGCGACGGCCTGCCCGCCCCCGAGGTCGGCCACGGAGCCGAGGTCGCGATGCCGGTACGGCCGCGCCCGCCCGTAGCCCAGCCCTGCGGCGACGTTGCGGGCGGCGGCCTGACCCTGCCGCATCGCGTGCTGGGCGGTCTGCGGGCACACCGACCCCGGCCGGGTCAGGTCGGGCACCGCCGCCGCGTCCCCGAGCGCGACGACGTCGGGCCGTCCGGGCACGGCCAGGTCGGCGCCCACGACGAGGCGGCCCTTCTCCCTCGGCAGCCCGAGCTCGCCGACCAGCGGGGCGGCGGCGACGCCCGCCGTCCACACCAGCAGCCGGCACGCCACGGTGGTGCCGTCGTTCAGGTGGACCGTGTCGGCGGTCAGCCGGTCGACGGCGGCGCCGAGCCGTACGTCGACGTCACGGGCGCGCAGGATGGCGAGCGCGCGCTCCGACAGCCGGGGGTCCAGGTGCGAGAGGATGCTGCGGCCAGGGTCGACGATGATCCAGCGGATGTGCTCGACCCGCAGCCGGGGATAGGCGGCCAGCGCCGAGCGGACGAACATGCGCATCTGGGCGACGTACTCCGTGCCGGCCAGGCCAGCCCCGACGACCACGAACGTGGTGTACGCGGCCCGCTCGGGCCCCTCGGCCAGCCCGTCGGCCAGTTCGAGTTGCGCCAGCACGCGCTCGCGCAGGTAGACCGCCTCGGTGATGGTCTTGAAGCCGTGCGCGTGCTCCTTCAGTCCCGGGACGGGGAACGTCCGCGTGACGCTGCCGGGGGCGAGCACGAGCCGGTCCCACCCGATGGTGGTGACGTCGCCGTCGCGGTCGCACACCGTCACCGTGCGCGCGTCCAGGTCGACCCCGGTCGCCTCCCCCGGCCTGAGCCGGGTGCGCCGCAGGGCCCGCAGCGGGACCGCCACGTCCACCGGATTGACGACGCCCGCCGCGACCTGCGGAAGCAGCGGCGTGTAGAGGTGGTAGTCGGAGGGGTTGACGAGGACGAGTTCCGCGGCGCCCGGGGGCAACC
>NZ_JAAAHR010000016.1:0-91002 GCF_009908215.1 Nonomuraea sp. K271
GTGGAGGCGGGTGGGGTGGCGGGTCGTTGTCGACGCGGATGTGAAGATCGCCAGGCTTGTACGTCACCTCGATGCCGACCCGTGCACCCGGCGCGTGCTGCAGCGCGTTGCTCAGCGCCTCCTGCACGATCCGGTACGCCGACAGCTCCACCCCCGGCGGGAGCGCCCTGCGTTCGCCGTCGACGCGCATGGTCACCGGCGTGCCCGCGGCCCGAAGCCGGCCGACCAGCTCGCCCAGCCGGTCCAGGGTCGGCTGCGGGCTCGCCTCGTCCGTGCCGTTCCTCAGCAGGTCGAGGATGCGGTGAAGCTCGGTGAGCGCCTCCACCGCGCTCGACCGGATCGTGGCGAAACTCCGCGCCAGCTCCGGCGGAGGATCGGACACCCGGTAGGGAGCCGCCTCGGCCTGCACCGCGACGACCGACATGTGGTGGGCCACCACGTCGTGCAGCTCCCGCGCGATCCTGGCGCGCTCCGCCAGCAGCGCGGACCTGGTCTGCTCCGCCAGCGCCTTCTGGTCCGCGAGGGCCACCCGGCGCAGCGCGTCACGATGCCCGCCGAGCGCGCCCACGGTGATCAGCACCATGCCGGACAACAACGACATGTCCATCAGGCTCACCAGCGCCTGCTCGCCCGGCAGCCCCGCCCCCAGAACGATCCCGGCCGCAAGCGTCCCGAGCCACATCTCGGCCAGCATCACGTGCGGTGCCCCGAATCCCACCAGACCCAGCACGGCCACGTGGGCCACCAGCACCGGCGCCGGCCACACCATCCCGTCCAGCTCGGCGTGGGACGTCACGGTCGCCGCCACGGCCGCGGTCAGCGACAGCCACCACGCCGCCCTGGGCCGGAAGCGGGCCACCACCAGCGCGATCGCCGTCGCCAGCCCCAGGGTGCCGGCCGTCACGTTGCGTACGCCGTAGTCGTCGAGCAGAGTGTGCCAGACGATCGCGGCCAGCACCACCCCCAGAGCGCCCACCAGCGACAGGGCCAGCGCCGAGCGGAGCGGCAGGGCGAGCCCCGCGCCTTCCGCGTCGAACGCCAGGACCCACCGCGCGCCATCTCTCACCCGGTCACTCACCCGATCTCCCTGCCTCGCGCACCGACCCCTCTCCGATCAGTCTGTGTCAAGCGCGTACGCCGTGCCGGATGGAAATCCACCGGTGGCGAGGAATCCATTTGTGAGTTCTGCTGACCGGTCGGATGACAATTCGGATGTAGAGTTTGTCAATGGACGTGGTGTGGGCAAGGATACTGAAGGGATCGATCCGACGAAGGGGCAGCTGTGAAACGACGCCCGGTCATGGTGAAGGTGGAAGAGACCCCGTTGCGGGTCGGTGCGGTGACGGCGTCCAACTCCGCGGGAAACTGACACGCGGCATTTCAACCGCGGAACGTCAAGGAGCGCCGGCTGCTCCACACGGCACCATTTCACCGCCGCATTTGCCAGACCGGAGCAGCCCCGCCTCCTTTGCGGTGTGACTGCTACGACGGCCGTTCCAGCCAGTGCCGCATCGGCGTGAGGCCGAGCGCGTCGAAAAAGGCCAGGGCCCCGTCGTTGAAGTTCCACACGTCAGTGACCAGGCTCGCGCACCCCGCCTCCTTTCCGGCCGTACGCACGGCCTCGACCAGGGCGGCGCCAATCCCTGTACGCACCACGTCGGGGTCCACGGCGAGATGCTCCAGTTCCTCGGCCGCGTGAGCACGTCGCCGGAACGCTCGTGGAGGGTCGCCGTGGCATAACCGGGCATGCCGGACATCAACGGTGGGCGTTGTCATGGGGGTGGATGCTGTCCCGCCCGGCGATCAGGTCCGTCCACGGATGGTCCTGAGCGGGAGTTTCCACCACGCGGCAAACGTCTTTCCCTTGATCCACCAGATGTTTAAATTTGAACATGTCAACGTGATGCCCGGTCTCGCACATGCGAGAACACCCGACGTACGAACATCAAGGAGGAAACCGTGCCCACGATGAAGCGTGCCGCCAGGCTGGCACTCGGCGCGACGGCCGGCGTGGCGCTGGCCCTGTCCGGCACCGTCCCCGCCTCGGCCGGCACGTGGGAGCTGAAGCACTCCCACCAGAAGATCTGCGTGCAGGCCGGTTACAACCACAGCACCTACCTCATCGCCGCGGTGGTCGGAAGCTGGTCGACGACCATCCAGATGGGAATGAAGAACCTGCCCCCGGGTGCGACCCACGAAAGCGCGCCGATCCCGCCCGGCTCCAACTACACCGACCCCGAGGACGGGGCCACGACGATCAACGGCTGGATCTTCCTGACCTTCCCCCCGTCGTCGGCCAAGGTGTACGAGTCGCGGTTAACGGCCTCGGACGGTACACGAACCGAGTCCATCCCCGTCACCATCAGCGTCAAGGAGTGGTGCTAGCCATGACCGGCGCCAGGTGATCCTGGCGGAGCAGGCGGGGAGTGTCCGGAACCGGTACGCGCCACGAACCGGGCACTCCCCACCTCCCGCGACAATAGAGGCATGGCAGACGACAGAACCCGGTGGGAACTGCGCGTGGAGATGTACGCCACCGAGGAGCAGGCTCGGGACATCAAGGAGCAGGTGCAGCGGCTGCTCTGCCCCGATCCCGACCACCGGCCGCCCTGCCCGATTCCCTGGTCCGCCCACATCTACGAGGCCGAAGGCGAAGACGCGGCCGGCCTGGAGCAGCAGTACCTGATCGAACACGGCGGTGACTCCCCCGACTGAGACGGGGCCGGCCGCCTGAAGGCCTCAGTCCCGACCGCCGCCGAAGCTGATCTCGTTGCCCTCCGCGTCGCGGTAGGTCACCTTGGTCACGCCACCGTCGTACGTCTCGCGCCCGGCGGCCTCGATGCCGCGCCGGGCGATCTCGGCGACCCGCTCGTCCAGGTCGTCGACGAACGACATCAGCAGGGCGTTCCCCGCCCGCTCCGGGTCCTGAATGATGTAGACGTAGCGGTTGTCGGCCAACTCCCACACCGCCTCGATGTCGTTCGGAAAGAACGCGGGAGGCCCGCCGAACAGCCGCTCGTACCACGGCAACGCCGACGCGTAGTCGGTGACGGGAATGCCGGCGAAGAGGTCTCGCGCCATGTCGTCCTCCACGTGCGTGGTCGATGGGTCACTCATACTGACTTCCGCAACGCCGGGAACTCATCGGCGCGCCATGGAATGACCCTGTCCCCAGGCAGGCCGCCCGTTCGTCACCTGGACATGAGCGACAACCTTTCCGGCCTTCCGCGCGGGCGGCACGGCCGCACCGACACGGCCTCCACACCGAGAGCCGGGGGTGAGACACCTCGATGAACGTGGTCCTGTGGATCGTGCAGGTGCTCCTGGCCGCCTTGTACGTCATGTCCGGCCTGGCGAAGCTCACCAGGCCGAAGGACAAGCTGGTCGGCAAGTATCCGTGGATGGAGACGTTCTCCCAGGGTGCGGTGCGGTTCATCGGCGTGATGGAGGTGCTCGGGGCGGCCGGGCTGATCCTCCCCGCCGCCACCGGGATCGTTCCCGCCTTGACGCCGATCGCCGCGGCCGGACTGGCGGTGATGATGATCGTGGCGGCCGCCGTGCATGTCCGCCGCAGGGAGCCGTCCGGGCTGGCGGTCACCGTCATTCTCCTCGCCCTCACCGCGCTCGTCGTCTGGGGCCGGTTCGGCCCCTACGCCGTATGACCCACCCGCCTCAGAAGGAGAGCACATGTCCGTCATCGCCACGGTGGAACGCAACAAGGAGACGCTCCGCCGCTTCCACGACGCCGTCAGCACCGGCGACGAAGAGATCATCTCCAGGACGATCGACGAGGTCGTCCAGCCGGATGTGCAGATTCGCACGCCGCTGCCGATCGAGACAAAGGGGACGTCGGCGATGAAAGAGGTGCTCGCGGTGCTGCGCCGGGCCTTCCCCGACCTCCACGTCGAGATCGAGGACGTGATCGCGGAAGGCGACAAGGTCGTCACCAGGAACACGGTGACCGGGACGCACCGGGGCGAGTACATGGGCGTGCCGCCGACCGGCAAGTTCATCACGTACAAGGAAATCCTCATCGCCCGTTTCACCGACGGGCGGGTCGCCGAGACCTGGGCGGTCGTCGACGTCATGTCACAGATGCGGCAGCTCGGCGTGCTCAAGGGACCGAACGCCTGACGAGGCGTTCACACCGATGCTCGCGCCCCTGCTCGGTCGGCGAGCCGTCGACCGAGCAGGAGCCGCGGGGCCGCGGCTCTCACCGCGCACAAGACGCTGAACACCAATCCTGCCTTGTCTGCTCCGCGTGACCTGGTGGCTGCCGCACTACACTCACGTCCGTGATCGAGCTGGATGACGGTGCGCGGCTGCGCACCTGGACCGCGGGCTCTCCGGGCCCGCGGAGACACCCGGTGGTCATGGTGCACGGCGGTCCAGGCGTCCCCGACAATCTCGCCCCGGTCGCGGGCATGATCGACGATCTGTGCCTGGTCCACCGCTACGACCAGCGCGGCACCGGCGGGTCGTCCTGGGAGGGGCAGCACACGATCGCTCGCCACGTCGACGACCTGGCGTCGCTGCTCGACGCGTGGGGACACGACCGGGTTGTGCTGGTGGGGCATTCGTTCGGAACCAACATGGCCGGCTACTTCCTGCTGGCCCATCCCGAGCGCGTGGCCGGGCTGATCCAGCTCGCCGGGCCCTTCCTGGATCCGTGGCGAAAGGCCTACCGAGCAGCACAGCGGGCACGACTCACTGACGAGCAGCAGACCAGGCTCGACGAACTCGATGCGATCGAAACGCGCACGGACACCGAGGAGGTCGAGTACCTCACGCTGTCGTGGCTCACCGACCACGCCGACCGAGCTCGGGCATGCGAGTGGGCGCTGGCATCAGCGCGTACGCTGCGGCCCATCAACTACGCGATGAACGCCCAGCTCAACGCGGCGGCCAAAGCCGACCCGCTCGAATCACACGTGGACGACCTTCACGAGCGCCTGCCGCCCGGCTCCATGATCATCGGCGGGGCCGGTGACAGCCGCCCCGCCGCTGCCCTGCGACGTCTCGGAACACGCCTCGGCTGCGAGGTCATCATCGTCCCGAACGCCGGGCACTTTCCCTGGCTGGAAGCACCGGACCAGTTCGGTGTGGCGTTCCGCGCCGCAGTGGAGAGGCAGACCCGAAGGGCCGGCTGAGGAGTCAACGGCGGCCTGAACGCCCTTGTGAGCCCAGCGTCCGAGGATCGGAAAAGGCCACTCCCGAACTCCGGAAATGGCCTGTGAACTGGGTGGGGCTACCAGGACTTGAACCTGGGACCTCTTCCTTATCAGGGAAGCGCTCTAACCGTCTGAGCTATAGCCCCGCACGCACACCGAACGTTATCGCATCCGGCGATCGGAGGCGAACCGGTTTGTTCGGCCGGGAAAAGCTTACCGTGTCCGGCCTGCTGCTCGCGCCGTGCCGAGCGAGGGCACGGCGCGAGCACACCGGCTACGGCCTATTCGGCCTCGCTGAAGGTCACCTCGACGCCCCCGACGAGGTCGGAGGCGACATTGTAGATGACCGCCCCCAGTGTGGCCAGAGCCGTGATGAGCACGACGTTGACCGCTCCGATCAGGGCGGTGTAGCCCAGGATGCGCACGGGCTCGAACCAGGACGCGATGTCGATCGGGATCGAGTTCTGGCCCTGCTCGCCCTGGCCGAGCTGGTTGACCAGGTCGACGATCGAGTCGAACACGCCCAGCGCCGACAGCACGCCGTAGAGCACGGCCACCGCCACGAACAGCACCACGAAGCAGACCAGGGACACCACGAAGCTGAACTTCATGGCCGACCATGGCTCGATGCGGCGCAGGACCAGGTGGGCCTTGCGGGGGAGCCGCGCCCCCGCGCCGCCCGACTTCTTCTTCGGCACCTCCGCCGCGGGCGGCGGAGGTGCCTCCGTGGCCAGCGACGGGCGGATGCGTACCGTGTCGTTGCCCTCCGGCTGCTGCGACGACTGCTTCTGCGGAGGCGTCGGCGGCGGCGCGGGCTTGGCGTCGTCCTTGGCCGGGAAGGGCCTGCCCTGTGTGGGCGAGGTGTCCCGGGTTTCGTCGAAGGTCTCTTTCTCTGTGGGTCTCTTCGGTTGTTGTCCGTTACCCGAAGCCGCCTTTGCCCTGGCGGTGCCACCTTGGGCGCTCATGACTACTCTCCTCCCCCGTCTTCCTCACTCTCCATCGAAGTCACCAAGGACTCCGCGTTCCGGGCGAGGGCCACCACGCTGTCGCCTTCAGCGAGATTCATCAATCGCACTCCCATGGTCTGACGGCCGGACTGTTTGATCTCTCCGGCACTCGTCCGGATCACCCCGCCGGCAGACGTGATCGCGAAGACCTCGTCCTCTGGATTGACCATGACGGCTCCGACCAGCTTGCCACGGGAGGATACGATTTTCGCAGTAAGCACGCCCCTACCGCCACGTCCTTGAACTGGATATTGCTCCACTGGCGTCCGTTTTGCGTACCCAGCCTTCGTGGCGATAAGCACATGCTGACCGTCGGCGATGCGATTCATGGCGAGAAGTTCGTCACCGTCGAGGAACCTCATCCCGATGACGCCGCTGGTCGCACGCCCCATGGGCCGCAGCGCGTCGTCGGAGGCGGTGAACCGGATCGACTGCGCTCCCTTGGAGACGAGCAGCAGATCGTCTTCCTCGGAGACCAGGCGGGCTCCGATGACCTCGTCGTCGTCGCGCAGGTTGATCGCGATCAGGCCGCCGGACCTGGGGGAGTCGTACTCGGCCAGGCGCGTCTTCTTGACGAGCCCGCTGCGGGTGGCGAGGACCAGGTAGGGGGCGACGTCGTAGTCACGAAGGGCGAGGACCTCCATGACGGTCTCGTCGGGCTGCATGGCCAGCAGGTTGGCCAGGTGCATGCCGCGGGCGTCGCGGCCGGCGTCGGGCAGTTCGTACGCCTTGACCCGGTAGACCCGGCCCTTGTTCGTGAAGAACAGCAGCCAGTGATGCGTCGTGGTGACGAAGAAGTGGTCGACGATGTCGTCCTGGCGCAGCTGCGCCCCGCGTACGCCCTTGCCGCCGCGCTTCTGGGCGCGGTAGAGGTCGGTGCGGGTGCGCTTGGCGTAGCCTCCCCGCGTGATCGTGACGACGATCTCCTCTTCGGCGATCAGATCCTCGATCGACATGTCGCCGTCGTAGGCGATGATCTCGGTCTTGCGCTCGTCGCCGTAACGGCCGACCAGCTCGGCCAGCTCGTCGTTGACGATCTCACGCTGGCGGGCCTCGCTGGCCAGGATCGAGTTGTACTCCGCGATCTGCGTCATCAGGGAGTCGTACTCGTCCTGGATGGCCTGCCGCTCCAGGGCGGCCAGCTTGCGCAGCTGCATGTCGAGGATGGCCTGCGCCTGGATCTCGTCGATCTCCAGGAGCCCCATGAGGCCCTGCTGGGCGGCCGAGGCGGACTCGGAGGCCCGGATGAGGGCGATGACCTCGTCGAGCCGGTTGAGGGCCTTCAGCAGCCCGCTCAGGATGTGGGCGCGCTCTTCGGCCTTGCGCAGGAGGTAGCGGGTCCTGCGGACGATGACCTCGATCTGGTGGGCCACGTAGTGCCGGATGAACTGGTCGAGCCGCAGGGTGCGTGGCACCCCGTCGACCAGCGCCAGCATGTTGGCGCCGAAGGTGTCCTGGAGCTGGGTGTGCTTGTAGAGGTTGTTGAGCACGACCTTGGCGACCGCGTCACGCTTGAGCACGATCACCAGGCGCTGCCCGACCCGCGAGGAGCTTTCGTCGCGTACGTCGGCGATGCCGGTCAGCTTGCCCTCACGCACCAGCTCCGCGATCTTCAGCGCGAGGTTGTCGGGGTTGACCTGGTACGGCAGCTCGGTGACGACGAGCGCCTGCCGGCCCTTGTCCTCCTCGACCTCGACCACGGCCCGCATGGTGATCGAGCCGCGCCCGGTGCGGTAGGCGTCTTCGATGCCGCGCCGGCCCACGATCAGCGCGCTGGTGGGGAAGTCGGGCCCCTTGACCAGTCTGATCGAGGCTTCGAGCAGCTCTTCGTCGGTCGCCTCCGGGTTCTCCAGCGCCCACCTGACCGCCGAGGCGACCTCGCGCAGGTTGTGCGGGGGGATGTTGGTGGCCATGCCGACGGCGATGCCGCCCGAGCCGTTGACCAGCAGCTGCGGGAAACGCGCCGGCAGGACGTCCGGCTCCTGCGACTTTCCGTCGTAGTTGGGCCGGAAGTCGACGGTCTCCTTGTCGATGTCGCGCAGCATCTCCATGGCGATGGGCGCGAGCTTGCACTCGGTGTACCGCATCGCCGCCGCGGGGTCGTTGCCCGGCGAACCGAAGTTGCCCTGGCCGTCGACCAGCGGATAACGCAGCGACCACGGCTGCGCCAGGCGCACCAGCGCGTCGTAGATCGAGGTGTCGCCATGGGGGTGGTAGGTGCCCATCACGTCACCGACGACGCGGGCACACTTGAAGTAGCCGCGGTCGGGGCGGTAGCCACCGTCGTACATCGCGTAGAGCACCCGGCGGTGCACCGGTTTGAGCCCGTCGCGCACGTCCGGCAGCGCCCTGGACACGATGACGGACATCGCGTAGTCCATGTAACTGCGCTGCATCTCGGACTGGATGTCCACAGGCTCGATGCGGTCAGCCGGGGGAGTGGTGTTCACGTCCGTCACAGGTTGTGGTCCTTCTTCATGGAACGATGAGCCAGGTCCTGCGGCTCACCGCAGGTAGCGGAATCTGCACCCACGGCCGGTCGCTCAGACGTCGAGGAAACGAACATCGCGAGCGTTGCGGATGATGAAGTCGCGCCTGGCCTCGACGTCCTCGCCCATGAGCACGCTGAACAGGTCGTCGGCCTGGGCCGCGTCGTCGAGCGTGACCAGGCGCAGGAGCCGGGTCTCCGGGTTCATCGTGGTCTCCCAGAGCTGGGCCGCGTTCATCTCGCCCAGGCCCTTGAAGCGTTGTACGTTGTCGCGCGACCGCGGGTCGGGCTTGCCGTTGGCGATGCCCTCGGCGATGACCGCGTCGCGTTCGGGGTCGGAGTAGGCGTAGGAGGCGTCCTCACCCTTGCGGTCCCACTTGATCTTGTAGAGCGGCGGGCACGACAGGTAGACGTGCCCCGCCTCGATCAGCGGCCTCATGAACCTGAACAGCAGCGTCAGCAGCAGCGTGTTGATGTGCTGGCCGTCGACGTCGGCGTCGGCCATCAGGATGACCTTGTGGTAGCGCAGTTTGGCGATGTCGAACTCGTCGTGGACGCCGGTGCCGAGCGCGGTGATCAGCGCCTGGACCTCGTTGTTCTTCAGGACCTTGTCGATCCGCGCCTTCTCGACGTTGAGAATCTTGCCGCGGATGGGCAGGATCGCCTGGAACCGCGAGTCGCGTCCGCCCTTGGCCGAGCCGCCGGCCGAGTCGCCCTCGACGATGAACAGCTCGCACCGCTCGGGGTCGTTCCACTGGCAGTCGGCCAGCTTGCCGGGCAGCCCGCTGCCCGACTCGAGCAGCGACTTGCGCCGGGTGAGGTCGCGGGCCTGGCGGGCCGCCAGGCGGGCGCGTGAGGCCTGAAGCGACTTGTTGACGATGTCCTTGGCCTCGCCGGGGTTGCGCTCCAGCCAGTCGCGCAGGTGGTCGTTGCACGCCTTCTGGACGAACGACTTGGCCTCGGTGTTGCCGAGCTTGGTCTTGGTCTGGCCCTCGAACTGCGGGTCGGAGAGCTTGACGGAGATGATCGCGGTCAGGCCCTCGCGGACGTCCTCGCCTGAGAGGTTGTCGTCCTTGCCCTCCTTGAGGAACTTCTGCTCGCGGGCGTAGCGGTTGACGATCGACGTCAGCGCCGCACGGAAGCCCTCCTCGTGGGTGCCGCCCTCGGCCGTATTGATCGTGTTGGCGAAGGTGTAGACCGACTCGGAGTAGGAGTTGTTCCACTGCATGGCGATCTCGACCGCTATGCCGTCGCCCTCTTCCTCGAAGGAGATGATCGACGCGTGCGCCGGCTCCTTCTTCACGTTGAGGTGCTTGACGAAGTCGGCCAGGCCGCCCTCGTAGAGGTAGGTGACCTTGCGCGGCTCGCCGTTGATGTATTCGGGGCGCTCGTCGGTCAGCGTGATCGTCAGGCCCTTGTTGAGGAAGGCCATCTCCTGGAAGCGCCGCGAGAGCGTCTCGTAGTTCCAGGTCGTGGTCTCGAAGACCTCGGGGTCGGGCCAGAACGTGATCGTGGTGCCGGTCTCGTCGGTCTCCTCGCCCTTGGCCAGCGGCGCGGTGGGCTTGGAGTGTTCGAAGCGCTGGCGCCAGTAGTGGCCGTTCTGCTTGACCTCGACGTCCATCGCGGTGGACAGCGCGTTGACGACGGCCGAGCCGACGCCGTGCAGGCCGCCGGAGACCGCGTAGGCCTGGCTGTCGAACTTGCCGCCCGCGTGCAGCGTGGTCAGCACGAGCTCGACCGCCGAGCGCTTCTCCACCGGGTGTATGCCGGTGGGGATGCCGCGGCCGTCGTCGATCACCCGCACGCCGTTGTCGGCGAGCAGCGTGATGTCGATCCTGGTGGCGAATCCGGCGAGAGCCTCGTCCACCGCGTTGTCCACGATCTCGTGAACCAGGTGGTGCAGACCTCGCTCCCCGGTGGAGCCGATATACATACCCGGGCGCTTGCGAACCGCCTCAAGCCCTTCGAGTACGGTGATTGAGCTAGCGTCGTAGGACAACTGCGAAATCCTCCTGCCGCGGACACGCGGCCAGGGACGCCATGATCGTCACAAAGCTGCCCCTGCCGTGCCCGTCACCGTCGTGAGTGCCCCGATGCGCGGTCACCCAGGGGAGTCGGCTTGCTGCCGGGGTGACACGCAAGCGGACGTGTCCGGAATCCTTTTTCATTCTACCGCCTCCGGAGCCTCAAGGTGGCAATGAACGCGCCTGTGATGCCCGCTAGCTCGTTTTGCCCCCCGGGCCGCATCCCCCCTCCGGAAAGGGGGGCTTATCGCGTCTGCGGCTTTCTGATCGCCCTTGGCCACGATCCACACCATGCGGGACACCACTCGACAGGGCTACCCATAGGTGTCGCCGGGGCCGCGGCTTCCGGTCACCCGCAACCCGCCTGACGGGCGCGGGGCGTTCTGCGGTCCTCTGACCTTGACCTTCGTCACCGTGCCGTCGCCCAGTTCCTCGTTGAGCCTGCGTACGAGGGTGCGAGCGAGCATCCGCACCTGCGTGGCCCAGGCCGTCGAGTCGGCCGCGATCAGCACCACGCCGTCGTCGAACGACTCGGGCCTGGTGTGGGCGGCCAGGTCGGGGCCCACCATGTCGGCCCAGCGCCCGAACACCCCGCCGACGGCCGCCGAGCGTTCCCAGCCGCGATCGGCGAGCAGGTCGGCGATGGCCCGTCCGAAAAGTTGTGGATCGCCGCCCTCCCTGCGCGGCCCCGCGGCCCTGCGCCTGGGCTCGCGCCGGGGGAGCTGGCCGCGTTTGGCCGCGTCTGCCTTGGCCTGGGCGAGCTTCTCCCTGGCCATCGCTGCGCCCTTGGCTGTGGGGTTGTCCTCAGCGGACACGGGTCACACTCCCCTCCGCGACGTCGTACCTGCCGCCTGACAGCTCCTTGGGGACGTCGTCGGGCACTGCCGCGGTGATGAGCACCTGCTCGGCCGGTGCGACCATCTCGGCGAGGCGGCGTCTGCGCTGGGTGTCGAGCTCGGCGAACACGTCGTCGAGGATCAGCACGGGATCCCCGCCGTCGGCGCGCAGCAGGTCGTAGGCGGCCAGCCGCAGCGCCAGCGCGAACGACCAGGACTCGCCGTGGCTGGCGTAGCCGCGGGCGGGCAGGTCGCCGAGACCGAGGATCAGGTCGTCGCGGTGCGGGCCGACGAGGGTGACGCCCCGCTCCAGCTCGGACTGGCGCACCTCCAGGAGGCGCGCGCGGAGACGCTCCTCAAGGGTTTTCCCCAAGTCTGTGGATAACGTCTGTGTATCGGAAGATCCCCGCTCACCGGCGTGTTCGGGCAGTTCGTCACCCTCACCGTTGTCCCCACCTGTGGACAACGTACTGCGATAGGCCATCGTCGCCGGAGCGCTCGCGGGGGCGAGCGCGGCGTAGGCCCCCGCGACCAGCGGGCGCAGCGCCTCGATGAGCTCGAGCCTCGCCTGCAACAGCTCGGCGCCGTGCCTGGCGAGATGGGCGTCCCACACCTCCAGAGTGCTCAGTACGTCGCCCGCGCCCGCCGCGGCGAACCCGGTGTCGCGCTCCGCCCTCCTCGCGCTCCTGGCGCCTCTGCGGGCCTGCGCGGCAGTGCGGAGCAGGGCGCCGCGCTGCTTGAGCACCCGGTCGTAGTCGGCGCGCACTCCAGCGAACCTGGGGGCCCTGGCCACCAGAAGGTCGTCGAGGAACCGGCGGCGCTCCGACGGGTCTCCCTTGGACAGCGTCAGGTCCTCGGGGGCGAACAACACCGTGCGCAGCAGACCCACGACGTCGCGCGCCCTCGGCACGGGCGAGCGGTTGAGCCTGGCGCGGTTGGCCCGGCCCGGGTTGATCTCCAGCTCGATGAGCGCCCGGCGGTCGTCGCGCTGCACGGCGCAGCGTACGACCGCGCGCGTGGCGCCCTGCCGGACGAGGGGCGCGTCGCTCGCCACCCGGTGGCTGGAGTGCGTCGCGACGTAGCCGAGGGCCTCGACCAGGTTGGTCTTGCCCTGGCCGTTGGGCCCCACGAACGCCGTGACGCCCGGCTCCAGGCCGAGCTCCACGGACGCGTAGGACCGGAAGTCGGTCAGCGAGAGGTGGGCGACATGCACCCCACGAAGGTTAGTCGGCCTCGCCCGTCACTGGGGTCACCGGCTCGCGATGGACGGCTGCTAGCGCTCGCCCGGGCCGGGCGGCGTGACGTCGGCGCCCGGCGAGTCGGCGCCCTTCGCGGTGCTGCCTTCCGCCGCGGTGGTCGCGTGGCCGCCGAACTGGTTGCGCAGCGCCGCGACGACCTTCATCGCGGGGGAGTCGTCCTGGCGCGAGGCGAACCTCGCGTAGAGCGCGGCGGTGATGACCGGCAGCGGAACGGCGTGGTCGACGGCCGCCTGCACCGTCCACCGGCCCTCCCCGGAGTCCTGTGCGTAGCCGCGCAGTTGGTCGAGGTGCTCGTCGTCGTCGAGCGCGCGCACCAGCAGGTCGAGCAGCCAGGAACGGATCACGGTGCCGGTGCGCCAGCTGCTGAAGGAACCCTTGACGTCCTTGACCACGTCGGATGCCTCGAGAAGCTCCCAGCCCTCCGCGAAGGCCTGCATCATGCCGTATTCGATGCCGTTGTGGACCATCTTCACGAAGTGCCCGGCGCCGACGTCCCCGGCGTGCACGAAGCCGTCCTCGCCCTCGGGCTTGAGCGTCTCGAAGATCGGCATCAGCCGCTCGACGTGGGAGGAGTCGCCGCCGCACATGAGCGCGTAGCCGTTGTCCAGGCCCCAGACGCCGCCGCTCACGCCGCAGTCGACGAATCCGATGCCCTTCTCCGCCAGCTCGCCGGCGTGCTTCTGGTCGTCGCCGTAGTGGGAGTTTCCGCCGTCGACGACGATGTCGCCCTCGTCGAGCAGCTCGCCGAGATCGTCGACGGTGGTCTGGGTGGGCTTGCCCGCGGGCACCATCACCCAGACCGCGCGTGGGGCTCGCAGGCGCTCGACCAGCTCTTTCAGGCTGGCCACGTCGCTGATGGCCGGGTCGCGGTCGTAGCCGACGACCTCATGACCGCCGCGGCGCAGCCGCTCGGCCATGTTGCCGCCCATCTTGCCCAGTCCGACCATGCCGATCTGCATGTTGTCTCCCCCTCGTCAGGCTTCCATCATCCCCCGAAGGCCGGGTCAGCCGGACAGGCGGATGGGCATGATCAGGTAGCGGTAGTCCGCCGCGGCCGCGTCGTCCACAGGCTTGCCACCGGTGAGGATAGCGGGCTTCGTCGACGTGGTCATCTGCAGCCTGGCCACGTCGGAGTCGATCGCGCCCAGCCCTTCCAGCAGGAACTGGTGGTTGAAGGCGATGTTCATCTCCTCGCCCTCGTAGTCGACGGGCAGCGCCTCGACGGCCTGCGCCTCGTCGCCGCTGCCGGCTTCCAGCACGACCTCGCCGCTCTTGAAGGCCAGCCGTACGGGGGTGTTGCGCTCGGCGACCAGGGCCACCCGCTTGACCGCCTCGACGAACGGGCCTGTGGACAGGTCGGCGCGGGCGGAGAACTCGGTCGGCAGGAGCGAACGGTATTTGGGGAACTCGGGGTCGAGCAGCCGGGTCGTGGTGCGCCGCCCGGCGCTGGAGAAACCGATCATGCCTTCGCCGGTGCCGCCGGCGGAGCTGAGCGCGATCTCCACCTCGGCGCCGGTCGCGCCGAGCGCTTTCGCGGTGTCGGCGAGCGTCTTGCCGGGGATCATCGCGATCGCGGAGAAGTCGGGCTGCCCCGGCTGCCACTTGAGCTCGCGCACGGCCAGCCGGTAGCGGTCGGTCGCGGCGAGCGTCACCGTGTCGCCCTCGATCTCCATGCGTACGCCCGTGAGCATCGGCAGGGTGTCGTCCCGGCCCGCGGCGACGGCGACCTGACCGACGGCCGAGGCGAACACGTCGCTGCCGACGCGGCCCGCTGCCGGCGGCATCGCGGGGAGCGACGGGTAGTCCTCCACAGGCATGGTCAGCAGGGTGAACCGCGCGCTGCCGCACGTGACGACCGCCTTGGCGCCGTCGACCACGAAATCCACAGGCTGTGCGGGAAGGGACCGGGTGATCTCGGCGAGGAGCTTGCCCGAGACGAGCACGACGCCCGGTTCGCCGGTGTGGACCTCGAGCGTCACCTCGGCGGAGACCTCGTAGTCGAATCCGGAGAGCTTGAGCTGCTGCTCGTCCGTGACCTCCAAGCGCATGCCGGCGAGCACGGGCACCGACGGTCGCGCCGGGAGACTGCGTGCCGTCCATGCCACCGCCTCAGCGAGGACGTCTCGCTCGATTCGGAACATCACGGTGATCAGCCTCCTGGGTTCGTCGTTGCTTCAAGGATCTCAAGGATCCACCCTCCCGGACTCGCGCTCCGGGAGAACCCCTCTATGGGTCTTTGAGTTTCTTAGTAAGAGAGATAAGAGGTCATCACACTAGGGGCTGTGGGTACTGTGGACAACCGGCGTCTTGGCTGGTCAGAGGCCATATTTTCATCCACCGATGCTGTGGGTGACGCCTGGGGAGAACTTCCGCGCCTGGGGACAGAGATTTTTCGCCCACAGGCCGTCCCCAGATCTTGGTGCCTTCATCCACGGCCGGGCCGGGGTTATCCACGAGGTTTCCACAGGTTATCCACGGGGTACGAGAGGCCCTTCTGGAGCCCCAGATCCGTTGTTCACAGTCTGTCCACACACTGTCCACTGGTAGTCCCCAGGTTCTCCCCAGGATGTCCCCACCGTTGTCCCCAACCATTGTGGACGGATTTTTCCCAGCATTGTCGGGCGAACGGCGAGTGAATTTTTGCGTTTCCGCTGGTCCACAGCGTTTTCCACAGGCTGTGTATGAAACTCAAGATCCACGGGGCGTCTGTTTGATCCGCATTGTGAGCTCGTTGACCTGGTTGTACATCGACCTTCGCTCCGCGATGAGCGACCGGATCTTGCGCTCGGCGTGCATCACGGTCGTGTGGTCCCGGCCGCCGAACTGCTGGCCGATCTTCGGCAGCGACAGCTCGGTGAGCTCGCGGGCGAGGTACATCGCGATCTGCCTGGCGTTGACGAGCGCCCGGCTGCGGGAGGTACCGCACAGGTCGTCGATGCTGATGCCGAAGTACTGGGCGGTTTCGCTCATGATCGCCGCGATGGTGATCTCGGTGTCGGACTCCGAGGTGATGAGGTCCTTCAGCACCACCTCGGCCAGCTGCAGGTCGACGCCCTGCCGGTTGAGGCTGGCGAACGCGGTCACCCTGATCAGGGCGCCTTCGAGCTCGCGGATGTTGGTGGAGATGCGGCTCGCGATGTATTCGAGCACCTCGGGCGGCGCGGCCAGCCCTTCCTGGATGGCCTTCTTCCTGAGGATGGCGATCCGGGTCTCCAGCTCGGGCGGCTGCACGTCGGTGATCAGACCCCACTCGAACCGGTTGCGCAGCCGGTCCTCCAGCGTGATCAGCTGCTTCGGCGCCCGGTCGCTGGAGATGACGATCTGCTTGTTGGCGTTGTGGAGCGTGTTGAAGGTGTGGAAGAACTCCTCCTGCGTCTGCTCCTTGCCTTCCAGGAACTGGATGTCGTCCACAAGCAGGATGTCGATCGCGCGGTAGCGGCCGCGGAACCCGTCGGCCTTGTGGTCGCGGATGCTGTTGATGAAGTCGTTGGTGAACTCCTCGGAGCTCACGTACCTGACCCGCGCGCCGTCGTACAAGCTCTGGGCGTAGTGCCCGATCGCGTGCAGCAGGTGCGTCTTCCCCAGCCCCGAATCGCCGTAGATGAAGAGGGGGTTGTACGCCTTCGCGGGGGATTCGGCCACCGCCACGGCCGCCGCGTGGGCGAACCGGTTGCTGGCGCCGATGACAAATGTCTCGAATGTGTATTTCTGGTTGAGCCGTGCTGGTTCGCTGGGCTTGCTGCTCTTCGCTTCCCAGCGGTTCTGCGCCGGCTCGGGGCTCTTCTCCACAGGCGGTGTGTACGGCTGCGCCTGTTCAAAAGAGAAGCTCTGCTGTGGATATTCGGTGGATATCTGGGGCTGCTCGGGCTGTGGAGAATAGAACTGTGGAGGCTCGGAAGCCTGGTTGTGCTGCGGTGGCGCAGGCTGTGCATAACGCGGCTGACTCTCCACATCCTGGGGATAACTGTGAGTCACAGGTTGTTGATGAAGGTCCCCGGCCGGCTGCTCGGGCGCCGTCGTGTCGATCATCACCGCCAGCCGCATCGTCCGGCCGAGCTCCTGCGACAGCGCGTGCGTGACGAGCGAGCGCAGCTTGCCCTCGATGAGGTCCTTGAGGAAGTCGTTGGGGACGCCGAGCACGATCGTGTCGTTGGCCAGGGCGATCGGCCGCACCATCGACAGCCACGTGCGCTGCTGCACCGGCACGTTCTCGTTGAGGAAGTTGCCCAGTGCCCTCTGCCATACCGTGCCGAGGTCGACAGCGTTCATGATGCGGCTCCCCCTCCTTCCTCTCGCGGCCCCCCGCGATCGTTATCCACATCTCGCGGCCGCCCCGGCTCTCGGCGGCCCCTTCGTCCACAGCGTGGCTGCCGGGCTTCCCGCCCGGGCGCTCCACAGGCTCTCCACAGGAGATCCACAGGTTGTGCACAGCCTTGGGGCTGGCCCAGAAGGGCTGACAGTATCTATGTGCACAGCCGTGTTCAAGACGTTGTCCACAGCGTAGTGGCACCTGGGTGCACATACTGTGGACGCCGGCGGGCCCGTGGAAAAGTCGCCTGTGGATTAGTGGATAACCGGTCTGGTTTGACCTGAGCCGCGCTTCACCCGTAACGTACGACGGTCGGCTTGTCACGCGACGGCTATTTCGCGTGCCCTCGCTTCCCTGACAGGCCATCCTGTGTGTTAAGCGCCGCTGTGGCGCATCATCAAGCCTGGAGCCCACCCGTGAGCAAGCGTACTTTCCAGCCGAACAACCGTCGCCGCGCGAAGACCCACGGCTTCCGGCTGCGGATGCGCACCCGGGCCGGTCGCGCCATCCTCGCTTCTCGCCGCCGCAAGGGCCGCGAGAAGCTGTCGGCCTGATCGACCCGCGCCTGATTGTCGGCCCGCCGGTGTTTCTCGCCGGCGGGCGTTAGGCGTATACGGTGCTGTCCCGCCAATCCCGCATGCGACGCGGGGACGAGTTCGAGACGGCGGTGCGGCGCGGCAAGCGCGCCGGCCGACCGACTCTAGTGGTGCATTTCGCCATATCTGGGGATAACGAACCCCTAGTGGGTTTCGTCGTGAGCAAGGCCGTCGGCGGCGCCGTGACGCGCAACAAGGTCAAGCGACGGCTCCGACACCTGATGCGGGACCGTCTTGACCGGCTGCCGCGAGGTAGCCTTCTGGTGGTACGCGCCAATCCACCGGCCGCGTCCGCGCGATTCGAGCACCTGGCCGCCGAGCTCGATTCCGCGCTGGAACGTTTGCTCAGGCGGCACGAGTCCTCGACGGGTGGACAGCAGAGATGACAGAGCAGCCGCAAGTGGTGGCGCCGAGCCACGCCGCTCGGGCGCTCATCCTCCCCATCCGGTTCTACCGGGCCTTCATCGGCCCGATGCTCGGTCCACGCTGCCGGTTCTACCCGTCGTGCAGTGCATATGGACTCGAGGCGATTGCCGTGCACGGAGCATTGCGCGGCACATGGCTGACTGTCCGGCGCATCGGGCGGTGCCACCCATTCCATCCCGGAGGTATTGACCCGGTGCCCCCACGCCCGGTCCGGTCTCACGAAACGCAAGGGAGATAGCTCGGTGGAGCTGTCCTGGCTGAGCTGGCTGTACCAAGCCGTAGCCCAAGTCATCATCTGGATCCATACTGCGTACAGCACGGTCCTCAACCCGGACAGCGGGCTGACCTGGGCGCTGACGATCATCACGCTGACCGCCTTCATGCGGATCCTGATCTTCCCGCTCTTCCTGAAGCAGATGCGATCGTCGCGGAAGATGCAGGAACTCGCCCCCAAGGTGCAGGAGCTGCGCAAGCGCTACAAGAACGACAAGCAGCGGATGAACCAGGAGGTCATGGCGCTCTACCAGGGTGCCGGGGCCAACCCGCTCGGCGGCTGCCTTCCCGTTCTCGCGCAGTTCCCCATCTTCATCTCCATGTTCACCGTGTTGCAGAAGATGGCCAACGGCGAGCCCAGCTACGGCATGACGCAGGACCTGGTCGACAGCGCCAGAAGCGCGCACATCTTCGGCGCGCCGCTGCCCGCCCACTTCTGGATGTCGGCGGAGCAGCTCACGACGTTCCAGGCCGGCGCGGTGCAGACCAAGATCGTGCTTGGCATCTTCGTGGCGATCAGCTCGTTGACCACGTTCCTCACCGTGCGGCAGAGCGTCACCCGGTCCATGGCCCAGATGCCGGACAACCCCATGGCGCAGCAGCAGAAGATCCTGATGTACATCTCGCCGCTGTTCGCCATCTTCAGCCTCAACTTCCCCCTCGGCCTGATCCTCTACTGGGTCACGACCAACGTGTGGACGCTCGGCCAGCAGCACTGGTTCTACAGCCGCTACCCGATGCCTCAGTACGACGCCAAGGGCAACGTGATCCCCACCCCGCCCAAGCAGGGCCTGATCGCGAAGATCCGCAAGACACCCCCCGAGGAGCAGGCGCCGCCGCCCCCGCCGGAGCCTAAGATCATCAGGCAACAGCCGAGCCGGCAGCCCCGCAGCAAGCGCACCGGCAGCAAGAAGTCGTGAACACGAAGGAGAGGCCGGCCATGACCGAGGCCGAGCAGGAGCAGGCTCCTGATTTCACCGCGCTGGAGCAGGAAGGCGAGATCGCTGCCGACTACGTCGAAGGCCTTCTCGACATCGCCGACATCGACGGCGACATCGACATGGACGTCGAGGGCGACCGTGCCCTGGTCTCCGTGGTCGGGCTCAAGGGCACGGAGCTGGTGGGGCCCGGGGGAGAGGTCCTGGAAGCGCTGCAGGAGCTGACCCGCCTGGCCGTGCACCGGCAGACCGGCGAACGTTCCCGGCTGATGCTCGACGTGGCCGGCTACCGCGAGCGGCGCAGGGCAGAGCTGACCAAGCTCGGCACCGAGGTCGCCAACCAGGTCAAGGAGCGCGGGGAGCCCAAGTCCCTGCACCCGATGACTCCCTTCGAACGCAAGATCGTCCACGACGCCGTCGCGTCCGCCGGGCTCCGCAGCGAGTCCGAGGGCGAGGAGCCTCAGCGGTACGTCGTGGTCCTGCCCGCCTGACCCCTCCCAACGGCCGTCTGCCTCCGCCACCTTCGCGGGAACAGGCGGCCGTTCGCATGTCCGTCGTCCCGACGGGCACTCCGGGCACGGGATGTACGGGCGCTACCGTGACCCGGGAGTCGTGTGCAGGACCGTGCACAATCGTTGAGCACGATCGGTGCACACGCCGCACCTGGCCTCAGGCACGCTCGGGCACACGTCCTGGTCGCGCGTGGCGCGTGCGACTTGCCCGTGCTCGGGCGCGAGGCTCACCCGGTCGGATCAGGCCGTACGACTGGCACGTGCTTGGTCATGCGGCTTGTGCATGTCCGGGGGTACGAGTGGCGTGCGGTCCGCCGAACGGGCTTGCGGGTGTTTCGGGCACAGGGCCGGGCGGGGGCACGCGGTCCGGCGTCGGCGTTGGGACAGCCCGCTAGTCTTCCCATGTGATCGCGCATCTAGCCTTGGGTGGGGGACGGCTTCTGACGTCCTCGCGGTCCCCGAGGGCGATCGGCGTCCGGGCTTCGACCAAGCACCAAGAAAGGGCCACCGACCAGTGAGCGATGAGCTTTCGGAGCCGCCGGAGACAGCGCGTGACGTCTTCACCGGGGAGGCTTGGGGACGTGCGAACGCGTACGCCGAGCTGCTGGCGGGTCCTGGAGTCGTCCGCGGGCTGCTGGGGCCCCGGGAGGTGCCGCGGATCTGGGATCGCCACCTGCTCAACTGCGCGGTCGTGGCGGAGGCCATCCCTGCCGATGTGCGTCTGGTGGACATCGGGTCAGGCGCCGGGCTGCCCGGCCTCGTGCTGGCCATTGTCCGCCCTGACATCACGGTCACGCTGCTGGAGCCGCTGCTTCGGCGTACCGTGTTCCTGCAGGAGTGCGTCGACACGCTCAAGCTGGGCAACGTCGAGGTGCTGCGCGGGCGGGCGGAGGAGCTGGCGGGCAAGCGTGAGTACGACGTCGCCAGTGCTCGCGCGGTGGCCCCGCTCGAACGCCTGCTCACATGGGCCATGCCGCTGTTGTGCGAAGGTGGCGAGCTGATCGCCATGAAGGGGGAGCGGGCCGCGGGCGAACTGGCCGAGGCGGAGGCCGAATTGCGAGCCACCGGGGCCCGAACGGCTGAGCTCGTGACCGTCGGGCGCGGTAAGGTCGAGCCGCCTGCAACATTGGTTCGGGTGGTAGCGGGTCGCGCGCCGGAGCAACCCAGGCGGCGACGAAGGAGGTGACGGTTGTGCCAGTCGCGTCAAGCGGTCTTGGCTGGCCGGACAGCCGTCCGTCCGAGAGTCCATCCGGAGTTGGCTGGCCTGAAATGGGCGTGTCGCGACAGTCAATTCCCGGCAGCGGCACACCACTCGTTGAAAGGATGGCCATCGTGACCCAGACCCCCCTGAACCCCGGTGAATCGCCGTTGGTACGAGAGGCGCTCAGCTCAGTGGTTTCACGTGAAACATCCGCAACGCAGACGGCTGCCCAGTCCGGCGAGAGCCCTGCTAATGGCGACGGCTCCTGGCCGCGTCCGGCCAAGACGAGAGTGATCGCGGTGGCCAACCAGAAGGGTGGCGTCGGCAAGACCACCACTTCGGTCAACATCGCCGCCGCCCTGTCGATGCACGGCCAGCGTGTCCTCGTGGTCGACCTCGACCCGCAGGGCAACGCCTCCACGGCGCTCGCCACGGAGCACCGCGGCGACGTACCGGATGTCTACCAAGTGCTTGTGGACGATCTGCCCATGGCCGACATCGTCAAGCAAGTGCCCGACATGCCCAACCTGTATTGCGCGCCCGCCACCATTGACCTGGCGGGTGCGGAGATCGAGCTGGTCTCCCTCGTGGCGAGGGAAGCCCGCCTCCGCCGGGCGCTGACGGCGTACGACTCGATCGACCTCGACTACATCGTCATCGACTGTCCTCCGTCCCTGGGGCTCCTGACCGTGAACGCGTTGGTGGCCGCGGACGAGGTCATGATCCCCATCCAGTGCGAGTACTACGCGCTGGAGGGCCTTGGTCAGCTCCTCAGGAACGTCGACCTGATCAAGGCGCACCTCAACCCGACGCTCGACCTGTCGACGATCGTCCTGACGATGTACGACGGCCGCACCCGGCTGGCCTCGCAGGTGGCGGACGAGGTGCGAGCCCATTTCGGGGACACGGTGCTCAACACGGTCATCCCGCGCAGCGTCCGCCTGTCGGAGGCGCCCAGCTACGGCCAGTCGGTCATGACGTACGACCCGGGGTCCAGCGGTGCGATGGCCTACATGGACGCCGCCCGGGAGATAGCCCACCGCGCCACGGTCGCCTGAACCCGCCATTCACGGGGACGCGGGATGCCGCCTCCCGGTCGTCGGACGCTTCCCAACGCCGACCGAGCGTCCATACCCACGCGACGTACGAGACTGCGATGCGTCCGCTGGGCGAGGATAGGGAATCGTAGGGGTGGTCATGGGCTGGGCAGATTTGTGATCGTCTCGGGGTAAATCAAACGGGGCGGTGTGTGGCGAGCGGGCACTCCGTCCGGCGCGCAACGGTAACCTCTCCAGGAGTGACCGGATTCGACCGGCTGGATGAGGAGACGCAGTGAGTCAGCAGCGGCGGGGATTGGGCAAGGGGCTCGGGGCGCTCATCCCGACCGGTCCCATCGTTGACGGCATGGGGGCGGTTCCGTCCTCGGCCAACGGGTCAACGGCGGAGACGGGCCCGCAGCCGGTCGCGGGGGCGTACTTCAAGGAGGTCGCCCTCGAAGCGATCGTCCCCAACCCACGCCAGCCGCGTGAGGTGTTCGACGGCGAACGTCTTGAGGAGCTTGCGAAGTCCATCCGCGAGGTGGGGCTTCTGCAGCCGATCGTGGTGCGTTCGGTCGGCGGTGGGCAGTACGAGCTGATCATGGGGGAGCGGCGCTGGCGGGCCTGCAAGCAGGTCGGCCTTGACCCGGTCCCCGCGATCGTCCGCAACACGCAGGACACCGACCTCCTGCGGGACGCGCTCATCGAGAACCTTCAGCGTGAGCAGCTGAACCCGTTGGAAGAAGCCGCGGCATACCAGCAACTTCTTGATGACTTCCAGGCGACGCACGACCAGTTGGCGCAGAAGGTGGGCCGGTCCCGTTCCCACATCACCAACACCCTCCGCCTGCTCAACCTGCCACCCGAGATCCAGCCCAAGGTGGCCGCCGGTGTCATCAGCGCCGGCCACGCGCGGGCTCTGCTCGGGTTGAGCTCCGTGGAGGAGCAGATCCAGCTCGCTCAGCGGATCGTGGCGGAGCTTCTCTCTGTACGCGCGGTCGAAGAGATCGTGGCGATGGGAAGTGCCCAGGCGGCCCAGAAGGCTCCCCGTGAACGTACGCCCTCCAAGCCCACCGCACCCGGGCTCACTCATCTCGCCGACCGCCTCTCCGACCACTTCGAGACGAAGGTCAAGGTCGACCTCGGACGCCGCAAGGGCCGCATCGTCGTCGAGTTCGCCACGATCGACGACCTTGAGCGCATCATCGACACGATGGCCCCTGAGGCCGTCCGGGCGATGAGGGAAGCTCAGGAATGAGCGGGTGTTTCACGTGAAACCACGCCAGCTCTGATGCGCTGTTTCACGTGAAACACTGGCCTCCGTTCGCGGCTCGGCTGGCGGCGGGATTGCGCCGCGCCGCCGCCGCCCTGCCGCGGGCGGGCGGCGGCGAGGGCGGGGCAAGCCGGTCGACCGTCGTACCAGTTCTTCGTGGCGTGTTGCTCGACTGCGCCGTGACCGGCCGATGCCTTGTGAGTCTTGTGAGTAGGAGCCTCGCCGTTGCGGGGCTTGTGTTTCGCGTGAAACATGAGCGGCGCGCGGACGGGGCTGAGCGTGTTTCACGTGAAACACGTGGGTGGTCACATGGCGGCCTTGCGGATGTCGTCCAGGAAGTCGTCGACGTGTTCGGCCGCCGTGTCGAAGGCGGTCATCCAGCGGACGACGCCGGACGCCTCGTCCCAGAAGTGGAACAGGTACCGCTGCTGAAGCGTCTCGGCCACTGCCGGCGGGAGCGAGGCGAAGACGGCGTTGGACTGGACGGGGAACGCCAACGACACCCCCGCGATGCCCTCCAAGCCGGTCGCCAGTCGCATGGCCATCCGGTTGGCGTGGTCCGCGTTCCGACGCCACAAGTCGCCGGTCAGGAGCGCCGAGAGTTGGGCTGAGATGAATCGCATCTTCGAGGCGAGCTGAAGCGACTGGCGACGCAGGAATGGCACTGCCCGGGTCAGCTCCGGGTCGAGCACCACCACGGCTTCGGCGGCCAGGGCACCGTTCTTGGTGCCGCCGAAGCTGAAGACGTCCACCCCCAAGTCGGTGGTGATGGCCTTCAGATCGCAGCCGAGGAAGGCGGCGGCGTTGGCGAGCCGGGCGCCGTCCACGTGGAGGCGTAGGCCCGCCTCGTGCGCCGCCTCCGCCAGCGCGGCGATCTCCTCAGGGGAGTAGGTGGTGCCGAGTTCCGTGCACTGGGAGATGGAGACGACGGCGGGCTGGGACTCGTGGTGGTTGCCGACGCCGCCCAGGCGCGCCTGGATGTCGCCGGGCTGGAGCTTGCCCTGCGCGGTGGGGATCGTCATCAACTTCACACCGAGCAACCGCTCAGCCGCGCCCGCTTCATGGGTGGCGATGTGGGCGCCGTCGGCGCAGAGAATGGCGTCGTAGCGGCCGAGCATCAGAGCGAGGCCGACCATGTTGGCGCCCGCTCCGTTGAGCACTGCGAAGCCCTCCGCGTCCGGCCCGAACACCTCCTTGATGCTTCCTTCGAAGGCCGCGGTCCAACGGTCGCCGCCGTAGGCGGGCGCGTCTCCGTCGTTCGCGGCGGCCATCGCCGCCAGGATGTCGGGGTGCACGCCCGCGTGGTTGTCGCTGGCGAAGCTCTTGGGGTACGTGGAATCGATCAGCACACCGCAAGGCTACTTTCCGCGGGCAGACACGGCCCCGCCTACGGGTGGAAGGCAACCGTCTGGAGAGAGGGCTCGGAGTCGGTGGCTGGTGATGCATTCGGCGTATGTGGCGGAGGCGCGGCCGCCGCTGCTGCCGTCGTCGTGGGTCGGCGGGGTTCGGGAATGGGCGAGGCGTTCGTGGTCAGGCGGCGTGGAGAAGATCTCGCTGTGGGCTGGCGGGCACAGCAGGGAGACGTCGCCTTGTGGGTCTGTGGGGACTCGGCAGGGGATGCCGCGTTGCGGGCCGGCGGACGGTCGCGTCGTGGGTGTGTCGGAGCGTGGCAGACTCATGCCGCGTTGTTGGTCAGGTGCGCGTGGTAGGCAGACGCCCCGTTTCGGGTCAGCGGTGTGCCGTGTGGGTTCGCGGCGGGCGGTTGTTGGATGTGCGGATGCGGGGTGGCGGTGCACGGTGGGGAGCTGTGGCGGGTTGGCGTTGCGCGGAGTGCAGGTACGGGTTCGCGGTGCGCAGGAGGTGATGTCGGGTGAGGCGGGTCGGCGGTATGCGCGGTAGGGCAGACGTGTCCTATGGGGGTGGCTTGCCCGAGACGGCCGCTGGGGGACGACATAGGAGGCGCCCTCGACGTGGGTCAGTGGCGCGCGGTGGTGTCGGGCGGAAAGGCCGCCGTTGTAGTCCTGCGTGACCGTCAGCAGGGGATGACGGCTCAGCGTCGGCGGGCGAGTGGTACGGCGGGGCCGGTGTCCGGGGTGGAGGTCAGGGCCGGGAGCGGATGGCGGCGTTCTGGAGAAGTGCGCGGCAGAGGTCGCCCAGGTCCTGGCCGGCTGCTTCTGCGGCCATGGGCAGCAGGGAGGTCTCCGTCATCCCCGGCGCCACGTTGACCTCGAGGAAATGGGGCACGCCCGCCGCGTCGACGATCAGGTCCGTACGGGAGATGTCGCGCAGGCCGAGCGCCGTGTGGGCGGTCACCGCCGTGTCCGCGCACGCCGCGGCGGCCTTGGGGGAGAGACGGGCGGGGGCGAAGAACTCGGTGTGGCCGGCCGTGTAACGGGCCGCGTAGTCGTAGACCCCTTCGTCGGGGACGATCTCCACGGCGGGCAGGGCCTCCGGGCCGTTGCCGAGGTCGACGACGGAGACGGCCACCTCGACGCCTTCGACGTACTGCTCGATCAGGGCCGTGTCGCCGTAGGCGAAGCAGCCGACCATGGCGGCGGGGAGGTCTTCGGCGGTGCGGACGATGGAGGCGCCGAGCGCCGAGCCACCACGGGCGGGCTTGACGAAGAGGGGCAGGCCGAGCCGTTCGACGATGCGGCCCAGCACGACGGTGGCGCCGAGGTCGTGGAAGGTCTCCTTCGGCAGTGTGACGGACTCGGGGGTGTGCAGCCCGACGGAGCGTACGACGGCCTTGGCGGTGGGTTTGTCGAAGGCGACCCGGCAGGCGTCGGGGTCGGCGCCCACGTAGGGGACGTTGAGCAGTTCGAGGACGGAGCGGATCGCGCCGTCCTCGCCCGCGCCGCCGTGCAGGGTGACGAACACGGCCTCCGGCGGGTCGGCGAGGATGGAGGGCACGAGGGACGCGTCGGTGTCGCGGGCTTCGACGTCGACGCCCGCCGCGCGCAGCACCTCGCTGACTCGGCGACCGGACCGCAGAGAGACCTCTCGCTCGTAGGAGAGGCCTCCGGCCAGCACGAGCACGTGGCCCAGATCGCTCATCACATCTCCTCCGCTGATCGCACGCTGTCCAACCGTACCGGCGTCGGGGGTGGATGGTGTACGGCAGGTGCTTCGTCCGCGCGCCCGGCATGGGACGGGGAAAGACGAAGGGCCGGCGCCGCCCGGCGCCGGCCCTTCGTCGTGAGGTTCAGGCCAGGTCGGGTCCTGGTGTGTCGACTCCGGCGTGGTCGCGGGCCGACGAGGTGCCGAACGTGTCGCGCAGTTGCATCTCCTGTTCGATCACTCCGGCGAGCCGTCGTACGCCTTCGCGGATGCGGTCGGGCTCGGGGAAGCAGAACGACAGGCGCATGTGCCGAGATCCGCTGCCGTCGGAGAAGAAGCCGGTGCCCGGGACGAACGCGACCCGTTCGGCCACGGCCCGCGGCAGGATGGCCTTGGAGTCGAGCCCTTCGGGCAGGGTGGCCCAGACGAAGAACCCGCCGGCGGGGCGGGTCCAGGTGACCTCGGGCGGCATCAGGGCTTCCAGCGCGTCGAGGATGGCGTCGCGGCGCTCGCGGTAGAGCTCCTTGAACGTCTTGATCTGCTCGCGCCAGGGTTGCGTGGTGAGGTATTGGCCGACGGCCAGCTGGGTGAAGGACGAGTGCGACAGCACGGCCGACTCCATGGCGAGCACGAGCTTGTCGCGGATGGCGTGCGGGGCGAGCGCCCAGCCGACGCGGAAACCGGGGGCGAGCGTCTTGGAGAACGACCCCAGGTAGACCACGCCGTCGGGATTGTCGGCGCGCAGGGCGCGCATGGGCTCGCCGTCGAAGCCGAGCAGCCCGTACGGGTTGTCCTCGATGACGAGTACCCCGGCCCGCTGGCAGATGTCGAGCACCTGCTGGCGGCGGGCGATGTTGAGGGTGACGCCGGCGGGGTTCTGGAAGGTCGGGATCGTGTAGAGGAACTTGATGGGCGCGCCGGCGGTTTCGAGGGCGTAGATGGTCTGGGCCAGGGATTCGGGCACGATGCCCTGATCGTCCATGGCGATATGCACCACTTTTGCCTGGTAGGCGGCGAATGTCCCCAGAGCCCCCACGTACGAGGGACCCTCGGCGAGCACCACGTCGCCGGGATCGATGAAGATCCGGGTGATCAGGTCGAGGGCCTGCTGCGAACCGACGGTGACGACGACGTCGTCCGCCCCGGCGTGGATCCCCTCCAGCCGCATGACCTCGCAGATCTGCTCGCGCAGGTGCGGGTCACCCTGGCCGGAGCCGTACTGCAGCGCGACGGGGCCGCGCTTGGTGACCAGGTCGGAGACGAGCTCGCCGACCATGTCGAGGGGGAGCGCCGTGACGTACGGCATGCCGCCGGCGAGCGAGACCACCTCGGGTCTCGACGCGACGGCGAAGAGAGCTCGGATCTCGGAGGCGACCATCCCGGTAGCTCGTGCGGCGTACCGATCGACGTACGCGTCGATGCGCGACCCGTGGGTCGCGGGTGCCTGACCGTGATCCCGCTCTGCTGTCACGGCCCACCTCCTAGGTGTCATATCGGACTGAAATACCAGATTACGCTAGACGGACATGTCGCCCGTGACGGGGCTGACCGTCGTGGTGTCGGCTGGTGGCATCTTCACTGGGCTACGATGCCACCTGTGGACGCGGTTTTCGCGCGCTTTTCCGGGTCAACGATAGGGGCGGTAGTTGTCGCGCCGGCTGGTCAACATAACCCTGGACAATCTTGACGATCTGCCGCGCCGCTGCCGGCGGTGTGTGTTCTGGGAGCTCGATCCCGTCAGCGGCGAGCGCGCGGTGGAGTCGGGCGACTCCGGGCTGGAGAAGGAGGCCTGGATCTCCGGCACGCTCCTGGAGTGGGGGAGCTGCGGGAAGATCCTCTACGTCGACGGGGTGCCCGCGGGCTTCGTGCTCTACAGCCCGCCGCTCTACAGTCCGCGTTCGCTCGCCTTCCCCACCTCGCCCGTCAGCGCGGACGCGGTGCTGCTGATGACGGCCCATATCATTCCCGAGTTCTCGGGCGGCGGGCTGGGCCGGATGCTGATCCAGGGCGTCGCCAAAGACCTCACCCGGCGTGGGGTGAAAGCCATAGAAGCTTTTGGGGACCTCAAGTGGGAAGAGCCGAGTTGCATAGTTCCCGCGGAATATCTGCTTTCTGTTGGTTTTAAGACAGTTCGTCCGCATTTGAGATTTCCGCGGCTCAGACTGGAACTCAAGACCGCTGTTTCGTGGCGCGAGGACGTCGAGGTGGCTCTGGAACGGCTCCTGGGATCCATGAGCCCGGAACGCGCCCTACGTCCCGTCTGATGGCATCTCAGCCCTGCACGCGCCCATGCAGAAGCCCCCGCCACGATGGACGGGGGCTCTGCCGGGCGAAGCGCGCCACAAAGGGCGAACCATCCGTGGCGCTAGATGATGCCCTCGAGCTCGCGCAGCAGCATGGCCTTCGGCTTGGCGCCGATGATCTGCTTCACGACCTCTCCACCCTTGTAGACGTTCATGGTGGGAATCTGGAGTACGCCGTACTGGCGCGGAACCTCAGGATTCTCGTCGATGTTGAGCTTGACGACCTCCAGCTTGTCGCTGTGCTCGTTGGCGATCTCCTGGAGGATCGGCGAGACCTGGCGGCACGGGCCGCACCATTCGGCCCAGAAGTCGACCAGAACGGGCTTGTCGCTCTTGAGGACCTCGGTGTCGAAGTTGGCGTCGGTGACAGCCTTCACGGTGCGCTCCTTACTTCTCGATGGTGGCCAGCCAGCGCTCGGAGTCGAGCGAGGCCGCGCAGCCGGTGCCGGCCGCGGTGATGGCCTGGCGGTAGGTGTGGTCCACGACGTCTCCTGCGGCGAAGACGCCCTCGATGTTGGTGGCGGTGCTGGGGGAGGCCACCTTGATGTAGCCGTTCTCGTCGAGGTCGATCTGCCCCTTGATCAGCTCGGTGCGCGGGTCGTGGCCGATGGCCAGGAACAGCGCGTCGGTGGCCAGCTCGCACTCCTCGCCGGTCTTGAGGTTGCGCAGCTTGACCGCCTCGACCTTGGTGTCGCCGATCACGTCGACGACCTCGGAGTCCCAGACGAACCGGATCTTGTCGTTGCCGAAGGCGCGGTCCTGCATGATCTTGCTGGCCCGCAGCTGGTCACGCCGGTGCACCACCGTCACCATGCGGCCGAACCTGGTCAGAAACGTGGCCTCCTCCATCGCGGTGTCGCCGCCGCCGACCACCACGATGTCCTTGTTGCGGAAGAAGAAGCCGTCACAGGTGGCACACCAGGACACGCCGTGGCCGGACAGACGCTTCTCGTTGGCCAGGCCGAGCTCGCGGTAGCCGGACCCCATCGCCAGGATGACGGACTTGGCGTAGTAGGTGTCGGTGTGGGTCTTGACGACCTTGGGGTTGGCCCGCAGGTCGACCTCGACGACGTCGTCGGCGATGAGCTCGGCGCCGAACCGTTCGGCCTGCTTGCGCAGGTTGTCCATCAGGTCGGGGCCCATGATGCCGTCAGGGAACCCGGGGAAGTTCTCCACGTCGGTGGTGTTCATGAGCGCGCCGCCCGCTGTGACGGAGCCCTCGAAGATCAGCGGCTTGAGCTCGGCACGAGCGGAGTAGACGGCCGCGGTGTAGCCGGCTGGGCCGGATCCGATGATGATCACGTTACGCACGTCACTCAACGCTTCACGCCTGCCTTCCTCAGTCAGCTGATGCCATCGGCGTCAACAGATCCTAGGCCGCCCTGATTCCCTGCCCCGCCCGCCACACCCACCCGAAACGAAAGAGCCCGCCGAAGCGGGCTCTGACATGGGGTTTCGCCTACCAACGGCCCAGTGCGGGCTTACGCAGGTTCTTGCAGTTGAACGGGTCGACGATGTCGATGCGCAGCTTCTGGGCGGCCTTGTCCTTCCACGAGGCGATCACCAGAGCCTCCTGGCCGTTGTACTGTCCCTGGTCGACCGCGTACGTCGGCAGCTTCGAGCGATCCGCCACCCTGTTCACGCACTTGTCGACGCTCGCGGCGTCGGACGTGCCGCCACCGACGATGGGCGCGGGGCCGAAGACGCCTTCGAGCGGCTGCCGAAGCTCCTGGTCGCTGTAGTTGTGCTGGCTGTCGGTCAGCGCGTACGACCTCGCCCGCGTCGGATTCCGCTCCACCGGCGTGGGCGTCGACACCGCCTTGGACTGCGCCACCGGTGGGGCGACGGTCTCGCCCTGACCGCCTCCGCCGCTCGCCAGCAGGCTGGTCGAGGCCATCGCCGTGCCGACCACGGCGGCCGCCGCCGCTGCCGCGACCGCGGGCAACGCCCAGCCGCGCCGTCGTGCGCGCGTGCGCCTGGCCGGGACGATGGTGCCGTCGTCGGCGACCACGCCGAGACGCACCGGCTCAGTGGCGTCCTGCCCGGGGGCGTCGGTCCGCGCCGGCTCGGCGACCTTGCCCGCGCCGAAGCGTGCGGGCTCCGGCACCTCGGCCGCGCGCTCCCACGGCGCGTCCCGCATGAGCTCGTCCCAGTCCGGGGTGTCGGCGAGGCCGACGCCTCCACCCTTGCGGGACTCCGCCTCGGCGGCCAGAGCCTTGTCGATGCGCAGTGCGACACCCATCGGCATGGCCGGTGTGGGGGTCGCCGCGAGCACCTCGCGAACCGTCGCCAGGTCTGCCAGTAGCTCCCCGCAGGGGTCGCAGACCGCGAGATGCCCGCGGACCTGGCGTGCCGTGTCGACGTCCAGGAGACCCTCGGCCAACTCGGCCAGGATGTCCAGATCGTAGTGCGTATCACCCGTCACGAAGTTCTGCTCCCTTCGCGGATGAGACGCGATTAAGGTCCGTTCGGTTCCGCAGATGCGAAAGAATCGGGGCAAGTTTCGCGCGTCCTCTGGCACATCGGCTCTTCACCGTGCCGCTCGGAACCTGGAGCACGTGAGCTGCGTCTTCGACCGAATACCCCATCATGTCGACGAGGACGAGGGCCGCCCGCTGATCGCTGGGCAGGAGTTTGAGCGCGGCCGACACCTCCATGGAGACCTCACGCTCCACGGTCTGGTCGGGCAGGGGGGTCTCGCGTTCGGCGGCCTCGATCAGCTCGTCGTCCGCGACGGGCCGGACGGACTTGCGGCGCATGCGGTCGAGACAGGCGTTGACCACGATGCGGTGCAGCCAGGTGGTGACGGCCGCCTCACCGCGAAACGTGGCAGCCTTGCGGTACGCGGAGACGAAGGCGTCCTGCACGGCGTCGGCGGCCTCGTCGGGGTCACCGAGCGTACGCAGGGCGACCGCCCACATGCGGTCGCGGTGCCTTTTGACGATTTCGCTGAAGGCGTGGGTATCCCCGTTGATATGGGCAGTCAGCAGCTCGGCGTCTGTGACCGCCGGCCGCTCCGCTGCTGAGGGTGTCTCGGGTGGGGAGTTCACAAGAGAGTTTCCTGATTATGCCGATCCGGGAGAGTGCACCACTACGTCATAGATGGTGCCATGAAACTTGCCCGCATCTGTCGGAACGCGCGTGAACCAGATCAAAACGTACTGACCGCTTGCTGGTTCTTCGGGGGTCAAAGTGGTCTTACCTGCTGCGTCCTTCTTCGTGGCCACCGTCTTCAGGGCGTCGAGATCGGCTGAGTCGCCCACCTTGAGTTCGACGGTCGCGCCCGGCGCGTCGCCCAGCGTAGCCACCACGTCGCTGATCCGCATGGACTTGCCCATGTCGAGCAGCAGGCCGACGCCGTCCTTCAGCCGACCGAGATCGGCGCTGCTGTAGGACTCGGTCTTCCACAGCGTGCTCGGCTTGCCGTCGATGGCCAGCTTCGCGATGTCGGACTTCTCGTCATCGTCGCCGAGCGGGTCGAAGCCCTTGGCGCTGTCGGGCTTGACGGCCTCGACCTGCGCGGACGCCGACGCCGACGCGCTGGGAACGGTCTGCTGGGCCTCAGGGTCGGTGGGGCTGCCCAGGCTCCTGCCGATCGTCCACGCGCCCACACCGACGGCGGCGATGACGAGCAGCACCACCAACGCCATCAGCACCCGGTTGACCATGCTGCCCTCGCCCTTGGGCACGCGGTGCGGCGGGAGCTGCGGCGGCGGGACGGACAACTTCTGCCGGTGGGCGATGTCGAGGCCCTCGGTGTGGGACGCGGAGGCCACCGCCGGGGTCGAAGGGTAGGAGATCGGGATCGGCATCGGCCTGGCGACGTCGGCCAGCGCCGCGGCCACCTCGTCCGGGGTGGCCAGCGCGCCGTGGCCCTTGCGCGACTCGGGCAGGCACGCCCGCACGGTCACCGCGTCGAGATAGCCGGGCACGCCCGCGGTGACCTGCCGCGGCGTGCAGAAATGGCCATCGGTCATCGGCGCCGCGGGCAGCCCGCCCTCTTCCTCGTCGCCTGGCCAGTGTCCGGTCAGCCCCGCGTAGAGCAGCCGGCCCAGGCCCTCGGCGTCGTCGAGCGCCGGCTGGTCGGTGGTGAGGCCGTACATGGCCGCGTCGACGGCCACGCCGAGCACCTTGACCGTGTTGCCGGTCGTCCACACCAGGTGGGACGGGCGCAGGCACAGGTGGTAGAGCTGCGCCTCGTGGGCGTGCGCGAGCGCCTCGGCGGCCTCGGCCACCAGCCCGGCCGCGCGCTCCGGATCCAGCGGGCCCGAGGCCAGCAGGTCGGTCAGGCTCTCGCCGGTGACCCACTCGCTCACGACGTAGGAGGCCTTTTCGTCCTCCGCCGCGTCGAACACCTGGGTCAGGCGCGGGTCGGTCAGCCGACTGGCCGACCGGGCGGCCGTGACGACCTCGTGGACCCGGGGAAAACCGGGGCTGAAGGTGTGGACCGCCACCGGCCTGGCGAGGATCTCGTCGATGGCCTTCCACAGGGTGGCGCCGTCGGACTCGCTGACGCGGTCTTCCAGGCGGAAGCGCTCGGCGAGGCGGGTGCCGGGTTCGACCGCCGACGTGCTCACTGGCTCACTCCGCTGCGCCGATCGGGCGTGCTCATGACTCGACTCACCTGCGTGGTCGTGTACCACGAAGGCACGCTATGCCGGGTGGATCCGCCCACGCCCCTCCTGCTCTCATTCGCGCGTGTCGGGCTCCATGGTAGTGCCGAGTAGATTCCGCCCGCGTTCTTTACCGACCTACCCGCCCCGCGACCATCCCAACGATGGAGTTGACCTCCGGGATGCGCATTCTGTGCGCAACGCCGAGATAGAGGAGCAACCCGAGACCGCCTCCGACTGCCAGAACGATCAGCGAATTGACGAACCCTAGCCCGTCGAAGACCCCCGTGACCACCCATACTGCCCCGAGGGCCAGTACAGCGGTGGGCAGCGCCGCGAGGTACATCCTGGTCAGCGCCATGCCGATGCTCCATCCGCCCAGCCCCTGCACCCGCCGGCCGGCCAGCCACCAGGCCGTAAGGGCGCCCAGCGCGTACGCGACCGCGTACGCGAGAGCCAGCCCCATTACGGCATAACGCGCCGGCAGCAGCGTGAAGAACAGCCACATGAGCAGGGCGTTGACCGCGGTCGTGCCCGCGCCGACGAACACCGGCGTGCGGGTGTCGCCGAAGCTGTAGAAGACGCGCAGCAGCAGCTGGAAGAGCGCGAACGGCACGAGCGCCAGCCCGTAGACCTGCAGCACGTTGCCGATGTAGACGGCGTCGGCGACGCTGTTGGCGCCGTGGCCGTAGATCGGCACGGTGATGGCCGGGCCGAGCACCATGAGCAGCAGCGACACGGGCACCATCAGCGAGCAGACGAGGCGGACGCTCGACCCGAACTCGGAGCGTACGTCGTCGAACCGCCCGTCACTGACGGCCCTGCTCATCCGCGGCAGCATGGCCGTGATCACCGAGACGCCGATGACGCCGTAGGGCAGCTGGAAGAGCTGGAACGCCAGGGTGTACGGGCTGATGCCGTGTCCCTCCACCACGGAGCCCGCGGCGCTGGCCAGGTTGGTGGTCAGCACGAAGCCGAGCTGGGTGACGACGGTGTAACCGATCGTCCAGACGCCGGCCTTGGCCATCTCGCCCAGCCGGGCGTTACGCAGGTCGAGGCGGGGCTTGAAGGAGAACCCGGCGCGCTTGAGCGCCACGATCAGCACGGACGCCTGGGCCACGATGCCGGCGGTGGTGCCGAGGCCCAGCAGGACGAGATCACCGTCGGTGACCTTGGCGATGTCGCCGCCTGCGGTGCTGACCAGGGCGAAGAGAAGGAACGCGCAGATGACGACGAGGTTGTTGAGTACGGGCGCCCACATGGGGGCGGCGAAGCGGTCGCGGGTGTTGAGGATGGCGCCCGCCACCGCGCCCGTGCCGAAGAAGGCCAACTGCGGCAGGATGAACCGGGCCAGCATGACCGCGACCTCGAACTCCCTGCTGTCCCGGTCCCACACCGTGTAGAGGTCGATGAGCAGCGGCGCGGCGAAAGCGGCGGCGACCGCGATGACGGCCAGCGCCAGCGTGGCGAGCGTCAGCAGCCGCTGCTCGTAGGCCCGCCCGCCGTCGGCGTCGCGCTGCTGCGCCCGTACGATCATCGGCACCACGACGCTGCTCAGCACACCCAGCAGCAGCAGGTCGAGGATGCTGTACGGGATCGCGTAGGCCGCGTTGTAGGCGTCGCCGAGCAGAGCCGTGCCGATGGCGTACGCCAGCACCATGGTCCTGACGAAACCCGTCACCCTGGACACCATCGTGCCCGCCGCCATGATGGCGCTGGCCTTCAGCATGCGGCTCATGCAGTGCTCACCTCCCGGTTCTTGGCGGCCCGGGCGAGCTTGCGTTCTGACCGTCGGCGCAGCACCCGCGTCACCACGGCGGCGAGCATAACGGTGAGAGCGGCTCCGACGATCACCGAGGCGATGCCGGTGTAGCCGGTGGTGCGGATGGTCAGCCGCACCGGCTCGCCGTACGCCTTGCCGTCGACGGTCCTGAGCTGCACGGTGACCGTGGCGTCGCCGTTGCCGGTGGCGTTCATCGGCACCGGGACCGTGCCGCTCTGCCCGACGCCGATGGTCAGCCGCTCGTTCTGGTCTTTGACCTGCAACAGCTTGCGGTTGTTGGACTGGACGTCGACGTAGAGGGAGATCTGGGCGCCCGTCGAGTTCTTCACGCTGATGGGCACCACGCCGTCGCTGCCGGCCAGCGATTTGCGTGGCCGGTCGGAGCCGGCTCCGGTGATCGTGACCTTGCCCAGGCGGTCATCGACCGCCGCGCTCACCTGCTTGGTCAGCGCGCGGCCCGTCCGCGAGCTGGAGCGCCAGGCCGAGGAGGACAGCCTGAGCACGGCCGCGTCGAAGCTGGACCGTGTCTTCGTCGTGGTGATCTCGGCGGTCAGCTGCGCCTTCTCCCAGGTCTCCTTGACCCGCTTGAGGTATTTGCCGCTCAACTCGTCCTTGCGGTCGGCGTCGGTGTAGGTCAGCCCGGCGCGCGGCACCGAAGCCTTGCTCGGCTTGATCGACTCAAGCGTGGTCATCTGCAGCCACGGCAGGCGGCCCGCGGCCTTGAGCAGGGCGGAGACGAGGGCCGGGTTGGGGTCCCAGCGCCTCGACGGGGCGATGACCAGCGACCTGGGCGAGGTCTGGCCCTGCTCGGCGGAGATCATCGCGGTCTCGGCGATGAAACGCTGCGTGCTGAGCAGGACGCTCGTGGCGCCCTTGGGCTCGAACAGGGCGCTCAGCTGGGGATCGGCGACGAGCGCGGTGACGGGGCCGTTGACCGAGTCGAGGGTCGAGGCGGCGTCGGGCGTGAACGTGACGGGCGGCTGCGGGGGCAGGTTGCCGGGGTCGAGCAGCACCCGGTCGACCTTGGCGTCGGAGACCGAGAGCAGGTCGAGCGCGTCCGGGTCGAGCCGGCCGGAGGGCGGCCAGTTGACATTGGTCTTCACCTCGCGGCCCAGCAGTTCCCCGGCCTTCTGCCCGGCCAGCTGGATGGCCCTGTTGGGCTGGACGTCGAGGCCGCGGTGGGCCATCCCGGTCACGTCGGGATCGGCGTAGGGGACCGCCACCACGGGAGAGGAGGCCAGCGAGGTGCGCATGCTCGTCAGCCACGCGCCGGCCGCGGCGCTGGCCGGCTGGCTCTCTTCGCCGTCCTTCGTCTTGACCGTGTAGCCGCTCTTCATCACGTCGAGGTCGTCGAGCAGCCCGGGCTCGAAGAACCAGGTCACAGTCTTGGGCGCGACCTGCGCGACGCGGGCCAGGTCGGCCAGGCGGCCCCGGCCGGCGACCGACTGGCTCAACTTGTCGTCCACGAACATGGACCCGTCGGTCGCCCGGTGCGGCTGGTCGATGATCGGCAGGGCGACGGCCAGCTTGTTGCGCGGCGGCTTGGGGACGGTGGGAGGCGCGTAGGTGAGGAACGTGCGCTGCGCGAAGATCGGCACGCCGTACTGGGCCACGTCGATGGCGATCGGATAGACCCCGAACGAACGGTAGCCGAGCTGCACCGGCGTCGCGGTGAACTCCCAGCGGGTCTCCTCGCCGGCGGCGAGCGGCGGGATGTCCATCGCCGAGGAGGACGAGACGTTGCCCGGGAGCGTCGTGGTGTTCTGGTCGGCCGCGTAGACCTCCATGGACGCCCGGTCGATGATCCTCTGTGGCGTGTAGCGCAGGCGTACGCGCATGGCCGGTTTGGGAGCGCCCGTGTCGTTGCGGACCGTGCCGGCGAACTTGATCTCGTCGCTTGGGGAAGTGGGCACGTCGGGGGTGATCGACGCGATCGACACGGTGACGGTCTGCCTGCTCGCGCTGGTGGCAGCCGTGCCCGGCGTCGCCGCCACCATGAGGGCGAGCAACGCGGCGGAGAGCACGGCGAGCAGCGTGGCCTTACGGATCACGCGCATGCCCGAGCTGGAGTACGACGACGCACGCCCGCAATGGTACGGGTTCAGTGCCGTCGCGCGACCGCCCCACGTGCTCCCCTCAGGCGTGTGCCCCGTAGGTCGGCGAGCTTTCCCGGCAGAAGTTCCAGCAGGTCGCGGGCACGTAAGGAGAGGGCGGTGTGGCGTTCGCCGATGGGCATGAACACCGGTCCTTCGTCCACGCGCAGCCGGTCGTCGATGAACACGGGCAGCGGCTGCGGCAGCAGCAGCGGGCACACCAGCCCGTCGGCGTAGTCGGTGGCCGCGTTGACCACGTGGGAGGGGGCGTGGCGCACCTGGCGCGCGCCGAGCAGGGCGCCGACGGCTCCGGGCCTGGGCGGCAGGGCGACGGGGGAGGTCACCGCGACGACGACCTCGCGGCCGACCCTGGTGGCCACTTCGAGCACGGTGACCATCAGGCACCTCTCGGGCGCCGCGGAGACCATGTCCGGCAGTTCCCGCGCGGACGTCATGGGACGCGGAAGGCGTACGATCTCATGATGGACCTGGTGTGCGAGGAGCCGGCGGTGGATCGCGAGGGCATCCTTCATATAGTCCTCCTTACCTCGTTCCATGGCCCCCGACGGTCCTTTGACCGAAGGTAACCCGGACCTGGTGTGGCTCGGGGGATATGTTCCGGAAGGACCCACTGCGTTTGTCCGACTCAACTCTGACCGAAAGCCAGCGGCAGGCCATGCACGACCTGTTCCGCAAGATCGCGCCGGCGGCCGACGAGCTCGGCCGCCTGTTCGCCGCGCACGGCCACGAGCTCGCCCTGGTCGGCGGGCCCGTGCGTGACCTCCTCCTCGGCCGCATCGGCAACGACCTCGACCTGACCACCGACGCCCGCCCCGAGCGGGTGCTGGAGATCGTCAAGGACTGGGCCGACTCCGTGTGGACGATCGGCATCGACTTCGGCACCGTCGGCCTGCGCAAAGGCGGCTCGCTCATCGAGGTCACGACCTACCGCAGCGAGTCGTACGACCCGAAGTCGCGCAAACCCGACGTCATGTACGGCGAGACGCTGGAGGCCGACCTGGAGCGGCGCGACTTCGCGGTCAACGCGATGGCGGTGCGGCTGCCGGGGCACGAGTTCATCGACCCCTACGGCGGGCTGCGCGACCTGCGGGCCGGGCTGCTGCGCACACCGGGGTCGCCCGAACGTTCCTTCGGCGACGATCCGCTGCGCATGTTGCGGGCGGCCAGGTTCGCCTCGCAACTCGGGTTCACGGTCGACGACGACGCCCTGGCGGCGATGTCCGCGATGGCCGAGCGCATCCAGATCGTCTCGGCCGAGCGCATCCGTGACGAGCTCGACAAGCTCGTCTGCGGCGCCCACCCGCGCGAGGGGCTGCGGCTGCTGGTGCAGACGGGGCTGGCGGCGTACGTGCTGCCCGAGCTGCCCAAGCTGCGCCTCGAGATCGACGAGCACCACCGGCACAAGGACGTCTACGAGCACACGTTGACGGTGCTCGACCAGGCCATCGCGCAGGAGGAGGACGGCAAGCCCGACAAGATCCTGCGCTGGACGGCGCTCATGCACGACGTCGGCAAGCCGAAGACGCGCCGCCACGAGCCGGGCGGCCGGGTGTCGTTCCACCACCACGAGGTGGTCGGCGCCCAGATGACCAAGAAGCGCATGACCGAGCTGAAGTTCCCCAAGGACGTCGTGTCCGACGTCTCCCGGCTGGTCGAGCTGCACCTGCGCTTCCACGGCTACGGCACGGGGGAGTGGACCGACAGCGCCGTGCGTCGCTACGTGCGCGACGCCGGCCATCTGCTCGACCGGCTGCACAAGCTGACCAGGGCCGACTGCACGACCCGCAACAAGCGCAAGGCCGCGGCGCTGGCGCGGACCTACGACCACCTGGAGGAGCGCATCGCCAGGCTGGCCGAGGAGGAGGAGCTGGCCAAGATCCGCCCCGAGCTCGACGGCAACGAGATCCAGCGGGTGCTCGGGGTCGGGCCTGGGCCGGTCGTGGGGCGGGCGTACAAGTTCCTGCTCGAGCTCAGGCTCGACAAGGGCATGATCGGCAAGGAGGCGGCCACGGAGGCGCTGCTGGAGTGGGCCAGGTCAGACGACCTCGGCGCGTGACGCGGTGGTGATCATCCGGTAGACGAGGGCCGCCGCCGGATAGCCGACCGAGATGATCACGACGGCGGCGTACGACTTGCCGTCGGCCGGCAGGATCACCGCCGACACGGCGGCGGCGAGCACGTACATGCCGTTGAAGAGCATGTCGTAGATGGAGAACGCGCGGCCCCTGTAGATGTCCTCGACGTCGCGCTGGACCGTCGTGTCGGCGCAGATCTTGACGCTCTGCCCGGCCACGCCCAGCACGAACCCGGCCACCGGCAGCCCCCACTCCTGGAAGGGCAGCACGAGCGCCGCCGTCAGCACGCCCGCTCCCGCCATCGCGATCTGCACCCACCGCTCGATCCCGAACCACTCGGTCGTGTACGGGGTGATGACCACGGCGAGGGCCGTGCCGATGCCGGCGCCGACCACGACGAGGCCGACCCCGCGCAGCGCGGTCTCGGCGTCGCCGTCGGCGAAGTAGTAGCGGTAGAGGATGATGCCGAGCGCGGTGGACATGCCGAACAGGAACCGGTGCGTGGCCATCGCGCCCATCGTCGCGGCGGCCACCCGGTGGTGCACCAGGTGCCTGGCGCCGTCGATGAGACCGGTGACAACGTTGCGCAGGGCCTGGCGGGCCTGCGGCAGGTCGGGGTCGGACCACGGGCCGAGCAACCGGCGGTCCATGGTCCGCGCCACGAGCGCGCTCAGCGTGAACACCACGCCGGACGTCGCAAGCAGCAGCGCCACGCCGAAGTCGCCGCCGCCGAAGATCTCCCGCAACAGGAACCCAAGACCGGCGCCGATGAACGTGGCCACCGTCCCTGAGGTGGGGGTGACGGCGTTGGCCGCGATCAGCCGCTCGGGTGGGACGACGTGCGGCAGCGAGGCGCCGAGCGCGGCCAGGAAGAACCGGTTGACGCCGAGGACCAGCAGCGCCGCGCCGTAGAACAGCGGGTCGGGCACGTCGGCGACGACCAGCCCGGCCGCCACGAGCAGCAGCACACCGCGTATGAAGGGCGCGACCACCAGGATCTGCCGCCGCGACCAGCGGTCGATGAACACGCCGACGAATGGCCCGAGCACGCTGTACGGCAGCAGCAGCACGGCCAGCCCCACCGCCACCTCGAGCGCGGTCGTCTGGTTCTCGGGGCTGAAGAAGGCGAAACCTGTCACGCCGAACTGGAAGATCCCGTCGGAGAACTGGGAGACCAGACGGGTCCCGAACAGGCGCCGGAAATCTCTGCCCCGCAGGACCACGCGGAGATCGGCGACGAATGACACGCCGTCAGCCTAGCCCCGGACTCGTCGTGCGGGACGCGCGGATGCCGGTCCAGCAGGTGAACCCGGCTTCCCCACAGCACACATGATCACGTACGCTTCGAAGCGTGACGACTGACGAACTCGTTGTGCTGGTCGATCGCAGTGGCCATCCGCTCGGCACCGCGCCGAAGATGTCGGTGCACTGCCACGACACCCCCCTTCACCTGGCCTTCTCCAGCTATGTCTTCGACCGGGACGGCCGCGTACTGCTCACCAGGAGGGCCGACCACAAGCTCACCTGGCCCGGCGTCTGGACCAACAGCTGCTGCGGCCACCCGCTGCCGGGTGAGTCGCTCGACCGCGCGGTCATGCGCCGGCTCTCCTACGAGCTGGGGCTGAAGGCCGAGCGCGCCGACCTGATGCTGCCCGCCTTCGCCTACCGCGCCGTCATGTCCAACGGCATCGTCGAGCACGAGCTCTGCCCGGTCTTCCGGGTCACGGTCGACGCGCCCGCCGTGCCCAACCCCGACGAGGTGGGGGAGACCTCGTGGATGCCGTGGAAGGAGTTCGCCGAGGGCGTGCTCAACGGCCTGCTGGCGATCTCGCCGTGGTGCAGGGAGCAGGTGCCGCAGCTGGCGAGGCTCGGCTCCGACCCGCTCACCTGGCGGTCGGCCCCGGCCGACGAGCTGCCTCCGGCCGCCCGTCTGTGAGCGAAGCCCAGGGCGCCGCACCTGTGCGGCGCCCTGGGGATGGTGCGGAGGTCAGCGTTCGACTTCGCCGCGGATGAACTTCTCGACGTATTCGCGGGCCTGGTCGTCGGAGTACTGCTCGGGCGGGGACTTCATGAAGTAGGAGGAGGCCGACAGGATGGGCCCGGCGATGCCGCGGTCGAGGGCGATCTTGGCGGCGCGGACGGCGTCGATGATGATGCCGGCGGAGTTGGGTGAGTCCCACACCTCGAGCTTGTATTCCAGGTTGAGCGGGGTGTCGCCGAAGGAGCGGCCTTCGAGGCGGACGTAGGCCCATTTGCGGTCGTCGAGCCAGGGCACATGGTCGGAGGGGCCGATGTGCACGTCGCTCTTGCCCATCTCGCGGGGGATCTGGGAGGTGACCGACTGGGTCTTGGAGATCTTCTTGGACTGCAGGCGCTTGCGCTCCAGCATGTTCATGAAGTCCATGTTGCCGCCGAAGTTGAGCTGGTAGGTGCGTAGCAGCTCGACGCCGCGGTCTTCGAAGAGCTTGGCCATGACGCGGTGGGTGATGGTGGCGCCGACCTGGGATTTGATGTCGTCGCCGACGATGGGCACGCCGGCGTCGGTGAACTTGGCCGCCCAGACGGGGTCGGAGGCGATGAAGACGGGCAGCGCGTTGACGAAGGCGACGCCCGCGTCGATGGCGCACTGGGCGTAGAAGCGGTCGGCGTCCTCGGAGCCGACGGGCAGGTAGGAGACCAGGACGTCGGCCTGGTTGTCGCGCAGCACCTGGACCACGTCGACGGGCGTCTCGTCGGATTCGTCGATGATGTCCTGGTAGAACTCGCCGAGTCCGTCGAAGGTGGGCCCGCGTTGCACGGTCACGCCGGTGGGCGGCACATCGGTGATCTTGATGGTGTTGTTCTCGCTGGCGACGATGGCCTCGGACAGGTCACGGCCGACCTTTTTGGCGTCAACGTCGAAGGCCGCGACGAACTCGACGTCGCCGACGTGGTAATCGCCGAACTTCACGTGCATCAGGCCCGGGACCCGTGTGTCCGGGTCGGCGTCCTTGTAATAGTGAACACCCTGGACCAGCGACGACGCGCAGTTGCCGACACCGACAATGGCCACGCGAACCGAACCCATCGCACTCGCTCCCTTACTCATCAGTTGACGTGGTGTCTCTGCCGGGCTCTTCCGAGGCCCGGCGCTCCGTTGCGATCAGCTCGTTGAGCCAGCGCACCTCGCGCTCGACCGACTCGAGCCCGTGACGCTGCAGCTCGAGCGTGTAGCTGTCGAGACGTTCCCTGGTGCGCGCCAGCGCCGTGCGCACCGCGTCGAGCCGCTCTTCCAGCCGGCTGCGGCGGCCTTCGAGAATGCGCAGCCGCACCTCGGCCTCGGTGTGCCGGAAAAACGCGAAATGCACGCCGAAGCTTTCGTCCTCCCATGCGGAAGGACCGGCCTGCGTGAGCAGGTCCTGCAGGCGTTCCTTGCCTTCGGCGGTCAGCTTGTAAACGATCTTCGACCGGCCGCCGACGATCGTGGCGGGAGCGGGCTGCTCCTCCGCGATGAGGCCCCGAGCGAGAAGTGATCGCAGACAGGGGTAAAGCGATCCGTAGGAGAACGCACGGAACATCCCCAGCAGGGCGTTGAGACGTTTGCGCAGCTCATAGCCGTGCAGCGGCGTTTCGTGCAGCGACCCGAGCACGGCCAGCTCCAAGACCCTGCCCTGCCCGCTGGCCATGGGAACCGCCCCCTCTCGCGTCGATGTATCGAGCCGATACATCCCGATGATACGTCGTGGCGCTATATCGCTGCAATCTATGATTCCGCGGAGTCGTTGGGATGGACACTCAAAACGCCGTAGTCTGACGCTCATGTGGTCACAGCGAAGGGTGGTGGATTACGGTCTCGCGAAGAGAGCGGCAGTCCGCTCCCTGCATTCCGGGCGAGCCTCGCGCGGTGACGTCTGTGACGCACAGCCCTACCTCCTTCGCGCGGCCCGCCACTTCGGCGAGCCGACCGAACGTCTCTGCCCGGTCTGCGAAAGGGAGAACGTCACCAATGTGACTTATGTCTACGGTGAGTGCCTTGGGCGCCATGCCGGCCAGGCAAAAGTCACATCAGAGCTCATCACCATGGCTCATGATTACGATGAGTTCCGGGCGTACGTTGTCGAGGTCTGCCAAGGTTGTTCCTGGAACCACTTGACGGTTTCGTACGTACTCGGGAACGGACCGCCTGACCTCGTCGGCCAAGCGTGAAGACCGAGGGCGGCGAGGAGCCTCACGCCCAACCGCCGTTTCAGTTCCGACGACGTTGCGAGGACGTGTGAGTAACAGCATGAATGAGGGATCGGCGCGCCAAGGCAGGCGCCGTCGCTCCAGCTCATCCCGTTCTGTGCCCCAGGGTTCCTCTCGCCAGACCGGCGGATCCGGCTGGGGCGAGGCGCCGGAGCCCCGACGTGCCGAAGCGGCGTACGAGCAGACCGGGGCCATGGCCGCACAGCCGTACGACGAGCCTCCCAGACGCGCCGACCCGGCGGATGAGCGCGGCGACCAGCCGCCGCCGCGCTCTCGTTCGCGTTCGGAGTCGCGCACGCTCAGTAACCAGGAGACGATGGTCAGCGACGCGCCGCGGCGCTCGCGCAGAAGAGGTCAGGGCGGGCCGCCAGGTCCCCCGGAGCCACCTGTCAAGAAGGGCGGCGGCGGTGGCCGCCGTGGCTGGCGCAGGTTCGTGCCGAGCTGGAAGATCGTCGTCGCCGGCGTCGTGGTGCTCACGGCGGGCATGTTCGGCATGATCATGGTGGCGTACGCCAACGTACCGGTGCCGACGACCGTGCAGGCCGAGGCGACCGCACAGCAGAGCACCATCTACTACAACGACGGCAAGACCGAGATCGCCAGGCTCGGCATGCCGCGCAAGAGCGTCGAGATCAACCAGATGGCCGACAGTGTCAAGGACGCCGCGATCGCCATCGAGAACGACACGTTCTACGAGGACTCCGGCATCTCCTTCTCCGGCATGGCGCGTTCGGTGTGGATGACCGCGACCGGGCAGCAGCTGCAGGGCGCCTCGACCATCACCCAGCAGATGGCCCGCGGTTACTACGACGGCCTCAGCCAGGAAGTGTCCATCGAACGTAAGATCAAGGAGATCTTCGTCGCGGTCAAGCTCGACGACACGCTGACCAAGGACGAGATCCTGCGCAACTACCTCAACACCGTCAACTTCGGCCGCGCGTACGGCGTGGAGGCCGCCGCGCGGGCCTACTTCGGCAAGAGGATGACCGCCGCTAAGTTGTCCCCCGAGCAGGGCGCCTACCTCGCCGCGCGGATCCAGCAGCCGGCCTGGGAGCCCGACGCCCCAGGGCTGAAATATCGTTTCAACCAGACCGTCAAGAGGATGGCCGAGCTCTGGCCCGAGAAATACGGCCAGCTCCCGCAGACCGCGAAGTTCCCCAAGACGCGGAAAACCACCACCAGCAACTCCCTGGGCGGTGACCGGGGCTACATGGTCAAGCAGGTGCTCAACGAGCTGGAGTCGCGCGGCCTGACCCGCGACGAGGTCGAGAGCGGCGGCTACAAGATCGTCTCCACCTTCGACAGGAAACTGATGAAGGCCGCTCGGCAGGCGATGAAGACCACGATGCAGGGCATGTCGAAGGAGTTCCACGGCGGCCTGGCCGCGGTCAACCCGAAGAACGGCCGCGTCCTCGCCTTCTACGGCGGCGACAACTACATCAACGACCCGTGGAACGAAGCCTTCGAGTCGAAGAAGCAGGCCGCGTCGGCGTTCAAGCCGTACGTGCTGGCCGCCTGGCTGCAGGCCGGCTACTCGCTCAGCAGCTACGTGCCTGGCAACGAGACCGTGCCGAAGGAGCTCCCCGGCCAGCAGAAGGGCGGCATCACCAACAGCCACAACGTCGGCAGGGCCGTCGACGTGGTCAAGGCGACGGCCCAGTCGGTCAACACCGCCTTCGTCTCCATGGCGTTCGCGCTGCCCAACCGGCTCGACGACGTGAAGAACCTCGTCGTGGCGGCCGGGTTCAACGAACAGGACATGACCAAAGACATCCAGGAGCACCACTACCAGTTCGCCATCGGCAGCGCCCCGGTGACGCCGGTCGAGCAGGCCGCCGGCTACTCCATCTTCGCCAACGCCGGGAAATACACCCGCTACCACGTCGTGCAGAAGGTCGAGCAGAACGGCCAGGTCGCCTACCCGGAGCAGCAGCTCTCCAAGTCGGTCATCGACCCCGGCGTGGCCGCCGACTCCACCGTCGCCATGGCGCAGGTGCTGCGCAACGGCACCGCGGCGGGCAAGGGCCTCGGCAACCGGCCGGCCGCCGGCAAGACCGGCACCAACAACGACGAGAACGGCGCCTGGTTCGTCGGCTACACGCCGCAGATCTCCACCGCCGTCGGGTTCTACCGCGAGCAGTGCAGGACAGGGAACGGCAAGGTCGTCCCGCCGCTCCACTCCAACTGCCCCATCACGCCCAAGGGCAAGGCGAGCAAGAAATACAACCTCAACAACCCGTACACCACGCCGTTCGAAGTGTCCCTGGGCTTCGAGGGCGCGGGCCCGCCCACGATCGCCTGGCAGCGGTTCATGCTGGCCGCGCACGAGGGCAAGCCGGTCGAGCAGTTCCCCGAGAGGGCGGAGATCGGCACGCCGGAGAACATCGTGCCGAGCCCGAGTCCCACGCCGACGAAGACGCCGGAGAACCCGTTCGACGACGGCGAGAACCCCTTCGACGACGAGACCGGCGACGACCCCGACTGCCTCATCGGCTGTGACGGCGACACCGGCGACGAGCCCACCACCGACGATCCGCCGCCGGCCGACGACGGGTTCCCCGAGGCCGACGACCCGGACGTCGCGGGCGGCGAGACCGGGACCGACACGCGAGCCGGAGAGCCCGGGCCGGTCAACGGCAGGCTCGAGGACCAATGACGACCACGGAGGTGCGCGTGCCGCTGGCGGCACGCGCCATTCCGTTCCTCCCCTTGGGGCTGTTCGCGGCTCTGGGGGCGTCCCTCGCGTACGTCGTGCGGCTGCCGTGCCGCACCGGCGGCTGGAACGACCAGATCTCGACATACACCAACTTCTGCTACACCGACATCTACCCGCTCTACTTCGACAGGCAGCTGGCCACCGAGAACCCCTACTTCGCCGCGGTGCCGTTCGACAAGCAGGTCGAATACCCGGTGGTGCTGGGCGAGGTCATGCAGGTGTTCAGCTGGATCGCCCGGTGGCTGGAGCCCGACCAGGTCGCGCAGGCGGTCAGGTTCTACGACCTGACGGTCATCCTGCTCGGCCTGTCCCTCGTGGCCGGCGTGCTGCTGATGGCCGCGGTGGCCGGGCCCACGCGTCGGTGGGACGCGCTCTGGTACGCCGTCGCGCCCGCCGTGGTGCTGGCCGCGTACATCAACTGGGACCTCATCGCCGGCGCGTTGTCCATGGGCATGCTGCTGGCCTGGGCGCGCAAGCGGCAGGTGCTGGCCGGGGCGCTGCTCGGGCTGGCGATCGCCACGAAGTTCTATCCGCTGATGTTCGTGGGCGCGTTGTTCCTGCTCACCTGGCGTACGGCGCGATGGCGGCCGTTCCTGGTCACCATGGGTTCGGCCGCCGGCGCGTGGCTCGTGGTCAACGTGCCGTTCATGGTCTTCGCGTGGGACGGCTGGCGTCGCTTCTACGTTTTCTCCCAGGAGCGCGGCGTCGACTGGGGCTCGCCGTGGTTGTTCTTCCAGAACAAGGGCTGGCCGGTCCTGGGTGAGGCCGACGTGAGCATGCTCGGCATGGCGTCGCTGGCCGTCCTGTGCTTCGGCATCGCCGTGCTCACGCTGGCCGCGCCGCGCAGGCCGAGGCTCGCGCAGATCTGCTTCCTGGCGCTGGCCGCGTTCATGATGACGAACAAGGTGTGGTCGCCGCAGTTCGTGCTCTGGCTGGTGCCGTTCGCCGTGCTGGCCAGGCCCAACTGGAAGCCGCTGGCGCTGTGGCAGCTCGCGGAGGTGTGGTACTTCGTCGCCATCTGGCTCTACCTGCTCGCGCAGCCGCCGCTCAGCAGGGACGACCTGGGCATCGGCGACGACACATACTTCACCGCCGTCTGGGGGCGGGTCATCACGATCGGCATCATGATGGCGTTCGTGGTGCGCGACATCCTGCGCCCCGGCAAGGACGTCGTGCGGCAGGCCGGGATCGACGACCAGGCGGGCGGCGTGTTCGCCGACGCGCGTGACCGCTTCACCCTGGCCTCCATCACGCGATGATCACGCGCTCGTCCGGCCGGGACGCGCTGCTGCTCTGGTGCGGCTCGCGGGCGGGGCTGCTGCTGGCGACCGTGCTCGGCGTGGCGCTGGGCGAATATCTGGACAAGTGGCGCAAGTGGGATGCCACGCTGTTCATCACGATCGCCCAGTACGGCTACGACGGCGAGCCCGGCAGACCGGTGGACGAGGGGCTGCCCGCGTTCTTCCCCGGCCTGCCCGCGGCGCTGCGCATGGTTTACCTGCTCGTACCCGACTGGGCGGCGGCCGGACTGCTGGTCTCGCTGGCCGCCGGGGCGGTCGCCATGATGGCGCTGGCCCGGCTGACCGAGTTCGAGGGCGCCTCCGGCTGGATGGCGGTGCTGGCGCTGCTGCTCTTCCCGATGGCGGTGTTCCTGGCCGCGGGCTACAGCGAGTCGCTCTTCCTGGCCTTCGCCATCCCCGCGTGGCTGGCCGCCAGGCAGGGGCGCTGGCCGGCGGCCGCGCTGCTGGCCGCGGGTGCCTCCTGCGTGCGGATCACCGGGTTGTTCCTGGCGGTCGCGCTCATCGTGGAGTTCGGTGTGAGGAGGGAGTCGCCGCGCCGGGCCGGGTGGCTGGTGGTGCCGTTCGTGCCGCTGGTGGCGTACTCGTCGTACCACTACAGCAGGACGGGCGACTGGCTGGCCTGGAAGCACGCGCAGGAGGCCGGCTGGGGGCGCGACTTCGTGTGGCCGTGGGAGGCGTGGCAGACGACCTGGCACTCCGCGACGGGCGCCGACGACTTCGCGGTGGCCTTCAGGATGGAGATCGTGGGGGCCGTGGTGGCCGTGGCCGCGCTGGTCTGGCTGGCCGTGCTGCGCCGGTGGAGCGAGCTCGTCTACACGGGGGCGCAGGCGGCGGCGCTGATGACGTCGGCGTACTACCTGTCGATCCCGCGCTCGCTGCTGCTGTGGTTTCCGGTGTGGGTGCTGGTCGCCAAGGTCATGACCAGGAAGGCGTGGGTGCTGGCGCTCTATGCCCTGATCTCGGGGCCGCTCATGCTGGTCAACACCGCCCGCTTCCTCGACGGCGCGTGGGCGGGCTGAGTCGCGGGCGTGGGCGGGTCGGTCGGGGGATGATCTCTCTACCCCCTTTCTTTCCTCGGTAATCCAGGGAAGTTATCCACAGCCTGTGTGTATTCGCTAGAGGTTCTTCCTCAGGAAGGCAATGTCGTCGGCCTGGCCCTCGGCCGGCGTCTCCACAACGACCGGCGCACCGGCCGCCCGGCAGACCGCCAGGATCAGCTCGGGGTCGATCGTTCCCCTGCCCAGGTTGGTGTGGCGGTCGGCGCCCGAGTCGAAGGCGTCGCGGGAGTCGTTGCAGTGCACCAGGTCGATCCGGCCGGTGATGGCCTTGACCCGGTCGACCAGGTCGACCAGCTCTTCGCCTCCCGCGTGCGCGTGGCAGGTGTCGAGGCAGAAACCCACGTCGAACCCGTCGAGCGCCTCCCACAGCCGGGCGATGCGCTCAAGCTTGCGGGCCATCGCGTTGCCGCCGCCCGCGGTGTTCTCGATCAGCACGGGGATGGGGCACTCCATGCGCTCGAACACCTTGCGCCAGTTGTCGAACCCGGTCTGCGGGTCGTCGTCCTTGCCGACGTGACCGCCGTGCACGATCAGGCCCTTGGCCCCGAGGCCGGCGGCCGCCGTCAGGTGCTGCTGCAGCAGCTTGCGGCTCGGGATCCTGATGCGGTTGTTGGTGGCGGCCACGTTGACGAGGTAGGGGGCGTGGATGTAGATGTCGACGCCCTCCACAGGTTCGGCGGGCAGCACGGGCTTCTTGTAGCCCTGGGGATCGCCGAGGAAGAACTGCACCACCTCGGCCCCCACCTCCTCGGCGTGAGCGGCCGGGTCGTCCTGGTCGACGTGAGCTCCGATGCGCACCATGTCACCGAGCTTATCCGTTTGGTCGGGGCACGCCGGGGAAGTCGCCAGGCACCCCCGACCCGAGGAGAAACCATGAGCCGCTGGCGCTTAAGAGCGCTGATCATCGTGATCTACGTGGTCATCGGCATCTACGTCGCGTGGGTTCACGACTACATCACGCCAGGACTCCTCAGGGACCTCGCCGAGGCGCTGCTCTCCGTCTTCCTCTGGTTCCTGGTGCTGCTCGGGATAGACCTGCACATCAGCGGATGAGCTCCGTACGGGCTCGGCGCCAGGCGCGTACGCCGGGGTCCTCGCTCACGGATGGGGAAGGAAACCGCCGTGCGCGATGCCCAGCGCGGCGCCGATGAACGCCCCCACGAGACCGACGACGTTGAGCGTGCGCTGCGGCGTGGTCGCCGAGATGTACTGAGAGTAGAGACCGACGCCGAACCCCAGCGTTCCGACCCAGGACGCGATCATGTGCGCGGAGTCCCAGAACGTCGCGACGAACGCCACCACACCGCACACCAGCGTGACGACGGCCAGTGTGTTCTCAACTGGGTGCGAACGTCCGTCGGTGTTGAGCCTGAGACGGAACCGCTCCTGTTCGGAGGGCTGAAGCACGTGCGGCACAACTACCACCCCCTCGCTTTCCTAAAGGCTTTCCCACCTTGTCGAGGCTGGTAACCTTGGGCACGCTGCGTTGTGATGGTTGATCCATCGGTCCGGGCGCCGAAAGGGGCGCCAGGGTTCAGACGTCAGCGTCCTCCTGTCACGGCAGAGTGTCGTGACCGCAAGAGTCCAGAGGAGGTTGGAGTCCCGCATGCGTCGTTACGAAGTAATGGTCATTCTGGACCCTTCGCTCGATGAGCGCACCGTCGCGCCGTCCCTCGACCAGTTCCTCACCGTGGTCCGCAACGACGGCGGCACCGTGGAGAAGGTCGACGTCTGGGGCCGTCGCCGTCTCGCCTACGACATCGACAAGAAGTCCGAAGGCATCTACGCCGTCATCGACCTGGCCGCGGAGCCCGCGACGGTCAAGGAGCTCGACCGGCAGATGAACCTCAACGAGGGCATCCTCCGCACCAAGGTCCTGCGTCCGGACGTGCACTGAGCAAGCTCGTTGCCCGGAATTCTGTCGGGCGGCGACCGTAGTCTGAGCGAAACCCAAGCGAAGGCGTGCAGGAAGGCGAGCGCTAGCCATGGCAGCAGGCGACACCGTAATCACCCTTGTCGGCAACCTTGTCGACGACCCGGAGCTGCGCTTCACCCCCACGGGGCAAGCGGTGGCTCGATTCCGCATCGCATCCACTCCGCGGTATATGGACCGCCAGACCAACGAGTGGAAAGACGGCGAAAGCCTCTTCCTGACCTGCAACGTGTGGCGGCAGGCGGCGGAGAACGCCGCCGAGAGCCTCCAGCGCGGCATGCGGGTCATCGTTCAGGGGCGGCTCAAGCAGCGGTCCTACGAGACCAAGGAAGGCGAGAAGCGCACGGTCTACGAGGTCGAGGTCGACGAGGTCGGCCCGTCCCTGCGCAACGCCACCGCCAAGGTCAACCGCACCTCCCGCCAGGGTGGTGGCGGCGGCGGCTTCGGCGGCCCGGCCGACGACCCGTGGGCCTCCGCGACGCCCGCCCCGCCCCAGGGCGGCGGTGGTGGTGGCTTCGGCGGTGGAGGCGGCGGCCAGCAGGGCGGCGGCGGCTTCGGCGGCGGCGGCAACGACTTCAGCGACGAACCGCCTTTCTAACACGTGAAGATCCGCGCAAGCGGATGACTGTCCATTCCCGCCCTGGTGCGGGGCTCTGAGAGGAGCACCACGATGGCCAAGCCGGCACTGCGCAAGCCCAAGAAGAAGGTTTGCCTGTTCTGCCACGACAAGATCTCCTACGTCGACTACAAGGACACGGCGCTGCTGCGGAAGTTCATCTCCGACCGCGGCAAGATCCGTGCCCGCCGGGTGACGGGCAACTGCACCCAGCACCAGCGCGACGTGGCGACCGCGATCAAGAACGCCCGTGAGGTGGCCCTGCTGCCTTACACGAGCACGGCGCGCTAAGGAGGCATGTCGACATGAAGCTCATCCTCACCAACGAGGTCTCCGGCCTCGGCACCCCTGGCGACGTCGTCGAGGTGAAGGACGGCTACGGCCGCAACTACCTCATCCCGCGCGGCTACGCCATGCGCTGGACGCGCGGCGCCGAGAAGCAGATCGAGACCATCAGGAAGGCCCGCGACGCTCGCGAGATCCGCGACCTCGGCACCGCCAAGGAGGTCGCCGGCCAGCTCGGCGCCCTGCGTGTGCGCCTGGCCACCCGCGCCGGCGAGTCCGGCCGCCTGTTCGGCTCGATCACCACGGGCGACATCGCCGACGCCGTCAAGGCCGCCGGCGGCCCGATCATCGACCGCCGCCGCATCGAGATCGTCAACCCGATCAAGAGCGTCGGCTCCCACAAGGTCACCGTCAAGCTGCACCCTGAGGTGTCCGCTGCGATCGACGTCGAGGTCGTCGCAGGCTGACCTGTGCGAAAAGCCCCCGCCTCGTGCGGGGGCTTTTCTGTCTCCGCGTGCGGCGTGCTGTCTCCGTCTGTTGCGCTGACTCTTCTCCTTTGCGGCGAGGCTCGTCGTGCGGGGTCTGTCTCCATCTGTTACGCGCTGCCGTGGTCCGCCACCCGCCGTACTTCGGTCGAGGGCCCTCCGGGGAACGGCCTCCGACCCTTCACCGGCCGAGCGCCGTAACGCGAGCCCACGTGGGCCCTTCGGGTGACCACTGTGTGCTGAGCAGGCTCGCCCTTCACCAGCTCAGCAGCTTCGAACGGCCGGTTGGGGCTGGCAGCCGCTCCCGCAGCACTTGCGCGCCCATCGGGAGCAGCGCCGCGCAGAGCAGGCCGGTGACCAGCACATCGGGGATTGAGGCGCCTTTCAGCACACCCATCCAGGTGCCTCCCGCCAACAACACCATCAAGGAGCGGGCGGTGCCGAAGACGCCCGAGCGCCAGGCAGCGATGGCCAGCAGGAGCGAGCCGGCGTACTGGCCGACCGAGGCCCAGACAGGTACGCGCCACGGCCCGTAGGAGATATCGACGTACTCCTTCATAATCGCATGTGTCGCCTGGTCCAGCCCGAGGACCTCGGTGAGCTGGAAGGCTGTCTGGTCGGCACCGGCGAAGTACAGCCGGGCGAAAAGCCCGACGACCAGCAGAGCGGCGCCCCAGAAGGCGAGTTCGCCACCCACGCATCCAGCCAAGGCGATGAAAGCGGGGAAGAGCAGCACCGCCCCCAGCGCGAAGACCGCGTAGGAGAGGGTGAGTAGAGCGGGTTCTGAGGTATAGGCGAGTAACTGACCGTAGGCGGCGAACGGCTGCGCCTCGGCCCACGCGTGCTGCTGAGAAGTGAGAGCGGTGGCCGTGCTCACGTAACGCAGCAGGTATCCGGCGCACAGAGCCACCGGCCCCAAGATAAGCGTCACACCGCCGATCCACCGGCCGGGAAAGTTCGTGTTCATGGAGGGAGCCTGTCAAGGGCGAGCCAGGCGGAACATCCCTCGATCGTCAACCATGACCCCTGTCGAAAGTAGGGTCAGCACGCAACTGAGGCGCCGTAGGGGGTGCTGTCTCCATCTGGCACGCGCTGCCGTGGTCCGCCACCCGCCGTACTCCGGTCGAGGGCCCTCCAGGGAACGGCCTCTGACCCTTCACCGGCCGAGCGCCGTAACGCGAGCCCACGTGGGCCCGTCGCCGTGGTCACAACGTTGCCCATGGTCCATGGTGAACTACTTGACCTGGTCTTGGGGGGAACGTTGCGGGTGGTTCGGGAGAGGGTGCGCGGGCTGGGAGATTGGTTTGGGCAGCGTAGAATGCCCACGTTTATCTGGCACGTTCCCCCTGGAGGCTAGGCCATGGCCCGTCCCCTCATGCTGCTCGCACTCGCGGTGGCGGTCGTTGGCTGCGCACCCGTTGAGGACACGGCGGCCGCCCCGACCACGTCCACCGCCTGCGCCAAGGAGCAGCTCCAGCTCGTCACCCCCGGCAAGCTGACCGTCGGCACCGACAAGCCGGCCTACGAGCCGTGGTTCAAGGACGACGACCCGGGCAACGGCCAGGGGTTCGAGAGCGCGGTGGCGTTCGCCGTGGCGGGGGAGCTCGGATTCGACCGCACCGAGGTGCAGTGGAACACGGTCAAGTTCGACTCGGCGTACGCGCCGGGCAAGAAGCAGTTCGACTTCGACATCAACCAGGTGTCCATCACGCCTGACCGGGCCAAGGCGGTCGACTTCAGCAAGGGCTACTACACGGTCAAGCAGGCCGTGGTGGCGGTCGACGGGAGCAAGGTGGCGGGGGCGAAGAGCCTGGCCGAGCTGAAGGACGCGAAGATCGGCGTACAGGTGGGGACGACCTCGCTCGACGCGGTCAAGAGCGTCATCCAGCCCGGCAAGGACCCCAACGTCTACAACGAGCAGGTGGACGCCGTGAACGCGCTGAAGAACAAGCAGGTGGACGCGATCGTCGTCGATCTGCCGACGGCGTTCTACGTGACGGCCGCGCAGGTGGAGAACGCCAAGATCGTGGGCCAGTTCAGCTCGACGGGCGGCACGCCGGAGGAGTTCGGGCTGGTCATGGAGAAGGGCAGCCCGCTCAAGTCCTGCGTGGACAAGGCCGTGGACACGTTGAAGACGAAGGGTGAGCTGGCCAAAATCGAGCAGGAGTGGCTCGGTTCGGCGGCGGGCGCGCCCGAGCTGAAGTGATGCCGCGGTGAGCGAGTGGGTCAAGTCGGAGCGGCAGGCCGAGCGCGAGCGCATGCGCAGGTCGCGCAGCCGCCGCACGGCCTCCATCGCGACGGCTTCGACGGTCGTCTTCGTCGTCATGGTCGGGTGGATCGTGACGAGCTCGCCGGGCTGGCCGCGGGTGAGGGAGACGTTCTTCGACTTCGGCGAGTTCCGCGAGGCGCTGCCCGACGTGCTGGACGGGTTTCTGCTCAACATCAAGATGTTCCTGATCGCCGAGCCGCTGATCCTCGTCGTGGGGCTGCTGGTGGCGCTGGCGAGGGGCATCAGGACGCCCGCGTTCTTCCCGATCCGGGCGCTGGCCACGCTCTACACCGACGTCTTCCGCGGCGTGCCGACGATCCTGGTGATCTACCTGGTGGGGTTCGGGCTGCCGGCCCTGCGGTTGCAGGGCATTCCCACCGACCTGGCCACGCTGGGCATCATCGCGCTGACCCTCTCCTACGGAGCGTACGTGGCGGAGGTGTTCCGCTCGGGCATCGAGTCGATCCATCCCAGCCAGGTGGCCGCGGCCCGCTCCCTCGGGCTGAGCCACGGCAAGGCCATGCGGTTCGTGGTGTTGCCGCAGGCGACCCGCAGGGTGGTGCCGCCGCTGCTGAACGACTTCGTCTCGCTGCAGAAGGACACGGCGCTGGTGGCCACCATCGGGCCGCTGGAGGCGCTTCGGCAGGCGCAGATCCACGCGGCCAGCACGTTCAACTACACGCCCTACCTCGCCGCCGCGCTGCTGTTCATCCTGCTCACCATCCCCATGGCCAGGTTCACCGACCATCTGGCCGCACGTACGCGCAGGAGGCGTGGCGCATGAGCGTCCTCTCGATCGACGGGGTGTGGAAGACCTTCGGCGGGCACAGCGTGCTGCGCGGCATCGACCTGGAGGTCGAGGCGCACGAGGTGGTCAGCCTGGTCGGCGCGTCGGGTTCGGGCAAGTCCACGCTGCTGCGCTGCGTCAACCTGCTGGAGACCGTGGACGACGGCACGATCCACCTCGACGGCGACGAGATCACCGATCCGCGCGTGAACGTCGACGACGTGCGCAAGCGGCTGGGCATCGTGTTCCAGGCGTTCAACCTGTTCCCGCACATGACCGTGCTCGACAACGTCACGCTGGCGCCCCGGCAGGTGCACCGGGTGGCCAGGGGGCCGGCGGAGGAGCAGGCGCACGACCTGCTGGCCAGGTTCGGGCTGGCGGACAAGGCGCGGGCCTACCCCGACCAGCTCTCCGGCGGCCAGCAGCAGCGGGTGGCGATCATCAGGGCGCTGGCCACCCAGCCGCGGCTGATGTTGCTCGACGAGGTCACCTCGGCGCTCGACCCCGAGCTGGTGGTGGAGGTGCTGGGCATCATCAGGGAGCTCAAGGACGCGGGCATGACGATGATCCTCACCACCCACGAGATGGGCTTTTGCCGGGACATCTCGGACACGGTCTGCTTCCTCGACGGCGGTGTGCTGTTGGAGAAGGGCCCGCCCGAGAAGATCTTCAACGAGCCGGAGAACGCGCGCACCCGGGAGTTCCTGAGCAGCGTGCTGGAATCGGGACGGTTCTGAGAGGTCAGCGCCGGTGCCGTCCGCGGGACGGCTCGACGGGGTCGCGGGGGCGGGCCAGCACACTGTGGCGGCGGCCGTACACGAGGTAGACCAGCAGGCCGAAGGCCATCCACAGGATGAACCACGCCCAGGTCTGCACCCGCAGGTTGACCATGAGCCAGAGGGTGGCGACCAGCGAGAGCGCGGGCAGCACGGGTGAGAGCGGCACCCGGAAGCCGCGCTCCAGGCCGGGCATGCGCCGCCGCATCACGATCACGCCCGCCGAGACGAACAGGAACGCGAACAGCGCCCCGATCACGACGAGCTCCTGCATCGTGAGCACCGGCACGAACTCGGCGAGCAGGATCGCGACGAAGCCGATCAGCAGCGTCACCCTGGTGGGCGTGTGGTAGCGGCGGCTGACCGACGCCAGCCCGCGGGGGATCAGCCCGTCGCGGGCCATGGAGAACAGCACCCGCGTCTGCCCCACGATCAGCACCAGGATCACGGTCGTCAGGCCGAGCACCGCTCCCACGTCGATGACGTGCACCATCCAGTCGACGCCCGCCGTACGGAACGCGCTGGACAGCGGCGCCTCCACCGAGATCCGCGTGTACGACACCATGCCCACCATGACGAGGGCGACCGCGAGGTAGATGACCGTGGTGAGCACCAGGCTGCGGATCATGCCCCTGGGCACGGCTTCGGAGGCGTTCACGGTCTCTTCGGCCGCGGTGGCGACCACGTCGAACCCGATGTACGCGAACGCGATGGCCGAGGCCGCCGCGAAGATGCCGAACCAGCCGAACGCCTGGCTCTCACCGACCACGATCTCCAGCACGGTGGCCGGCGGGGTCGGCAGCGACTTGGGCGGCACGTAGAACTCGCCGATGTTCGCCACGTCGACCTGGGTCAGGCCGACGACGATCACCGCGCCGACGGCCACCAGCTTGGCCGCCACCATGATCCACAGTGCCCGCAGTCCGACCCGCGCGCCGAGTGCGACGATGCCGGTGAGCGTCAGCAGGATCACCAGCACCAGCACGTCGCCGACGAGTTCGGGGTTCGGTACGCGCACGCCGAAGGCGGTGACGGCCCCGACCGTGATAGCGGCCCACGCCCTGGCCACCACGGCCGCGGCGAACTGCAGCTCCAGGATGAGCGCCCAGCCGATGATCCACGCCCAGACCTCGCCGAAGATGACGTACGTGAAGGTGTAGGCGCTGCCGGAGGCCGGCATCGTGGACGCCAGTTCGGCGTAGCACAGGCAGGCGAGCAGGCACGCGATCCCCGCGATCATGAACGAGAGGATCACGCCGGGACCCGCCGTGGTGGCGGCCTGCCGGCCGGCGATGCTGAAGATGCCCGCGCCGATCATCACGCCGAACCCGAGCACCACGAGATCGGCCGGGCGGTAGACCTCGGCCAGGCTGTGCCGGGCGCCGGTGCGCAGCCCGCGCGCCTCAGAAGGAGGCAGTCGTCGCAGAATCGTGGACACGGAACACCCCTCAGGGACCTCGCCCACCATGTCTCACCACGTGGATGACGGCAAGCACGGGCAGGTCACGCCCCTGTCACCAGCCAGGCAGTGCCGGCGGCCCGGCGTACCAGGGTGATCAGGCGCGCGAACATCCACACCCCGAGCGCGCACCAGAGAGCGACCACGCCGAAACCGGTGGCGAGGAATGCGGCCGGCAGGTAGGCCAGTGTCGTCCACACCCCCGCCCACGCGAGGTAGCGCTGGTCGCCCGCGCCGATCAGCACGCCGTCCAGCACGAACACCACCCCGCACACCGGCTGGAACAGCGCGATCGGCCACAACACGGCCAGCAGCAGCCCGGTGACCGCGGGATCGGCGTCGAACAGCCCGGGCAGCAGCGGCCGCGCCGCGAGCACGAGCCCGCCGAGCGCGATGCCCGACCAGATGCCCCACTGGACCATGCGTCTGGTGGCGTCCTTGGTGGCGGCGACGTCGCCGGCGCCGAGCGAACGCCCCGTGATGGCCTGCCCGGCGATGGCGATGGCGTCGAGGGCGAAGGCGAGCAGCGTCCAGACCTGGGTGGCGATGGCGAACGCGGCCAGATGGGCCTGGCCCATCCTGGTGGCGACCATGGTGGCCACCAGGAGCACGACGCGCAGACATATCGTACGGATGAGCAGCGCGACCCCCGCCGCGCCCGCCTGCCGGAGCCCTTCGAGGCGGGGCGTCAGCGCCGTACCGAGCCGCAGCGCCCCTCTGACCACCACGACGAGATAGACGGCGGCGCCCAGCGTCTGCGCCAGCACGGTGCCCCAGGCCGACCCGGCGATGCCCCACCCCAGGCCCAGCACGAACCAGGCGTTGAGCGCCGCGTTCAGCGCGAACGAGCCCACGGCCACCACCAGCGGCGTCACCGTGTCCTGCAGCCCGCGCAGCACGCCGGTGCCCGCCAGAACGACCAGCATCCCGGGCGCGCCGAGCAGGCTGATCCGCAGGTACGTCACCGCCTGCGCGCTCTGCTCCTGCGCCGCCCCGAACACCTCCACGATGGCCGGCGCGAGCGGCCAGCACAAGGCGATGAGCGCCACGCCGATGCCCAGCGCCAGCCAGATCCCGTCCACGCCGCTGCGCATGGCTCGATCGTGGTTGCCGGCGCCGCTCTGGCGTGCCACGGAGGCCGTGGTGCCGTACGCGAGGAACACACAGAGGTTGACCAGCGTGGTGAGGACCGCGCCCGCCACCCCCAGCGCGCCCACCGCCGTGGTGCCCAGGCCGTGTCCCACGATGGCGTAGTCGGCCAGCAGGAACAGCGGTTCGGCGACCAGTGCGCCGAACGCGGGCACGGCCAGCCGCAGGATCTCCCGGTCTCTGGCGGTAATGGGCATTGCTCCATTATGGGCCTTACACGGCATGTCGGGAAAACTTTCTTCCCTCCACAGTCGGTGGACAGTCTTTGCCCAGGTGAGGATGGGTTCGGTGAAGACGTGAAAAGGTTATCCACAGCCCCGTCCACAGGCCTTTCACAGGCTGGGGGCAATAGTGCACAGCTTGACCACAACGTTGTCCACAGGCCACGTTGCCGACTGACCGCGACTCCGAGAAACTGTCAGACCGGTCGACTACAAGTGGGGGTGGTGCGACCACCTGCGAGGTTGAGGGGGCGCAATGAGCATTGACGAGGAGACCGGTGGCGCTGGCCCAGGTTTCGAGCGCACCCCGCCGCACAACATCGACGCGGAGCAGTCGGTGCTGGGCGGCATGCTCCTGTCGAAAGACGCCATCGCCGACGTCGTCGAGATCCTGCGTTCCGACGACTTCTACCGCCCCGCGCACCAGATGGTCTACGACGTCATCACCGACCTCTACGGCAGGGGCGAGCCCGCCGACGCCGTCACCGTCTTCGACGAGCTGCAGAAACGCGGCGAGATGGCCAGGGTCGGCGGCGCCGCCTACCTCCACACCCTCACGGCCGTCGTCCCCACCGCCGCCAACGCCGGCTACTACGCGAAGATCGTCCGGGAGCAGGCCATCCTGCGCCGTCTCATCGAGGCCGGCACCCGCATCGTCTCCTTCGGTTACGGCGGCCAGAACGAAGAGGTCGACGACCTCGTCGACCGCGCCCAGGCCGAGATCTACCAGGTCACCGAGCGCCGCACGTCCGAGGACTACGCGCCGCTGGCCGACATCATGCCCGGCGCACTCGACGAGTTGGAGGCCATCGGCAGCCGCGGCGGCCAGATGGTCGGCGTGCCCACCGGGTTCCAGGACCTCGACCAGCTCACCAACGGCCTCCACCCCGGGCAGATGATCGTCGTCGCCGCCCGCCCGGCCATCGGGAAGGCGCTCGCGCTCGACACCCCGCTGCCCACGCCTACGGGCTGGACGACGATGGGTGAGGTCAGGGTCGGCGATCAGCTGATCGGAGCCGACGGACGCCCGACGCGGGTGGTCGCCGCAACGGACATCATGTACGCCCGGCCCTGCTATGAGGTGGAGTTCAGCGACGGCACCGTGATCGTCGCGGACGCTCAGCACCAGTGGCGCACCACCACCCGCGCGTCCAGGCGGGCCGCGCACGTCTACTGGTCCGGCACAGCGGTGGAAGAAGCCCGCCGGTCGGCTTGTACGGAGCCTGACAAGCAGGTCACTCACCGCGAAGCGCTTGCGGTCGTGGGGGACACGTTCCGGTCCGTCGGCAAGATCCCTGCCCGCGTGGGCGGGCCGGTCCGCACCGGCTACGTACGACACCTCCCCGCCTGTCCGGCGGCGGAGCGTGTCACGACGCCGAAGTACGCAGCCCTGACGGCAGAGCACAAGAGCGTGGTCACCACCGAGGAGATCGCGGCTTCGTTGCGCTGTGGGTCTGACAACCGGCCCAGCCACGCGGTGGCGGTCGCGGCGCCCTTCGACCTCGCGCCACAGGATGTGCCGCTGCCGCCGTACGCGCTCGGCGTCTGGCTCGGTGACGGCGAGAGCGCGGCGGCACGCTTCACCACGACCGACCCTGAGATCATCGCCCATCTGAGGGCCGAAGGGCTGCGCATCACGCGAGCGGGCTCCACCATCACCTATCGCATGAGTCTTCCCGTGGCGGCGCCGACGTGTCCTGATCGTGGTCGGCCCACGGGCGGCCTGCGATATGGAACCGTTGAGGGCATTCTGCGTACGCTCGGAGTCCTCCGTGACAAGCACATCCCGCGGGTCTACCTGCGTGCGTCGGAGCAGCAGAGGCGTGAACTGCTGGCCGGCCTGCTCGACACCGGCGGTGATGTCGGCGCAGCCGGGCAGATCCGGCTCGCGCTGACGAACCGAAGCCTCGCCCATGACGCTTTCGAACTCGTCCTGAGCCTCGGCTACGAGGCCACCATGCGGACGAAGCCGGTCAACGGCAGGACCGAGTCCACCTGCTACGTGATCGACTTCACCACTCCCGACAAGGTCTTCCGGCTGTCCCGCAAGGCGTCCAGGCAGGTTGGCACGGCACACCCGACCATGCTGGTCCGCTACATCGTCGACGTCCGCCCTGTCCCATCGCGCCCGGTCCGATGCGTTGAAGTGGACAACGCCGACCACATGTACCTTGCGAGCAGATCATGTATACCGACGCACAACAGCACGCTCGGTCTGGATTTCGCTCGGTCTGCGGCTATCAAGCACGGGATGGCCACGGTCATCTTCTCGCTGGAGATGTCCCGCAACGAGATCACCATGCGCCTGCTGTCCGCCGAGGCCCGCGTGGCGCTGCACGCCATGCGCTCCGGCATGATGGGCGACGACGACTGGACCCGCCTGGCCCGCCGCATGAGCGAGGTGGCGGAGGCGCCGCTGTTCATCGACGACTCGCCCAACATGTCGATGATGGAGATCCGGGCCAAGTGCCGGCGGCTCAAGCAACGTAACGACCTGAGATTCGTGGTCATCGACTACCTCCAGCTGATGAGCTCGCCGAAGCGGGTCGAGAGCCGCCAGAACGAAGTCTCCGAAATCTCCCGTGCCATCAAGCTGCTGGCCAAGGAGCTCGAGGTGCCCGTCATCGCGATCTCCCAGCTCAACCGAGGCCCCGAACAACGCACCGACAAACGCCCACAGGTGTCCGACCTGAGGGAGTCGGGCTGTTTGACTGCAGATACTCGGATTCTTCGGGCCGACACCGGCGCGGAGGCGTCGCTGGGCGATCTGCTGGAGTCGGGGGCGCGTGACATTCCGGTGTGGTCCCTTGACGAGAGGCTCCGGCTTGTCCCGCGGACCATGACCCACGTGTTCTCCAGCGGTGTGAAGGACGTCTTCCGGCTGCGGTTGAAGTCCGGCTTGGAGATCAAAGCGACGGCCAACCACCCTTTCATGACCTACGACGGGTGGCGGCCCCTTGGCGAGCTTCGGCCTGGGGTGCGGCTTGCTGTTCCACGGCACGTCTCAGCACCTCAGAAGCTTCAGGAGTGGCGGGAGGACGAGGTCGTCCTGCTCGCCCACATGATCGGCGACGGATCCTTCGCCCAGCGGCGGCCGATCGGTCCTCGCAGCCACGAGAGATTTGTCCCTGACGGAGCTTTCTCACTTCCGACGCGGCAGGTCGCCCTCTTCCTGCGGCACCTGTGGGCAACCGATGGGTGCATCTGGTGGGACGACAAGGTGGGGCAGGCGAGGATCCACTATGCCTCGACGAGCCGGCGGCTGGTCGATGACGTCGCACGACTGCTTCTGCGGTGCAACGTGATGACTCGCGTCAAAGAGGCGCGAAAGGGCAACCACCGGCCGTGCTATCAGTTGTCCGTCTACGGCGCGGAGAACCAACTCCGGTTCTTGAAGGAGGTGGGGGCGCACGGCGAGCGTTCGAAGCAGGCCGATCGATGCATCACTCTCCTCCAGGAGGTCAAGCGTAACGCCAATGTCGATACGGTTCCGCGTGACGTCTGGGGCCGCGTTCGAGGCGTTCTGGCAGAACGAAGCGTGAGTCATCGCCAGTTCTGCGGTAGCACGCTGGGGAAGCACGCACCGACTCGGGGACGGCTGGGCGAGGTGGCTGCGATTCTCGGCGATTCCGATCTCGACATGTTGGCGACGAACGATGTGTTCTGGGACGAGATCGCCTCGATCGAACACCTGGGTGAGCAGCCGGTCTACGACGCCACGGTGCCAGGCACCCACAACTTCGTCGCGAATGGCATGTCTGTCCACAACAGCATCGAGCAGGACGCCGACATGGTGATCCTGCTGCACCGGGAGGACGCGTACGAGCGGGAGTCGCCCAGGGCGGGCGAGGCCGACCTGATCGTGGCCAAGCACCGTAACGGCCCCACCGCCACCGTGACGGTGGCGTTCCAGGGCCACTACAGCCGCTTCGTCGACATGGCCCAGCACTAGCGCGTGCCGCTGTAGGGTCCGCGCTTTGATGTCCCTTTCCGCGTCGCCTTGTCCCATAGATGGCCCTTAGGACACCATTCGCGGACTCGCAGGTCTACAGGGTCGCATGATCTAGCGATGTTTGTCCTTGCTCGGTGAAGGTGATGCGGCTCAGTCAAGCTGACGTCGTGACTCAGTAGGTCTGATGTCGGCTCAGTGAAACCGATGCGGGCGCGCCTATAACCGGTTGCGCGCCGGTCTGGGCATGCGGCCAGAATTGGCGCGTGAGCGCGCCCGCCGATCTCGAGTTCCTGCCACGGCTGCTTGCAGCGTGGGGTTTCCCCCCGGGCACCACGATCACTCGAGCCGAGCAGGGAACCAACAACCAGACGTTCATGCTCCGCCAGGCGGACCTCCGATTCGTGCTCCAGGTCAGCCAGTCCCTGTCCGCCGCGCAGGTGGACGCCGAGCACCAGATCTTGCGGTGGCTACGGCAGGCCGGACTTCCCTTCCAGGTGCCTGAGCCAGTCGCCGCGCTCAGCGGGGACACGGTGATCGAGACCGCGGCCGGGCCCGCGACCGTCTGCCGGTGGATCCCCGGCGTGCGGCCCGACCTCACGGGCCAGACGGCACTCGAGCGCTTCGGTCGGGCGGCCGGGCTGCTCGGCGAGGCGATGCTGGGCGTGCCGCCAGAAGACGGGCTGGGGCACTGGCGCGATAATCCTCTGACGCATCCCGCCGTGCCGCACATTGGCGCCCTTTGCCGTCAGCTGCGCGCCGCCGGGATCAGCGAGGAGCGGGTCGCCCGTCTCGACGCCGTGGCGCGCCGCGTCGAGCAGGAGTGGTTTGCGGGCGGCGGCGCGCTGCCGACCCAGGTCATCCACGGTGACCTGGCGGCCCCGAACGTGCTGGTCGACGAGGACACCGGAGAGGTGAGCGGGGTGCTCGACTTCGAGTTCGCCGGGGTCGGCTTCCTGGTCCAGGACGTGACGGCGGCGCTGTTCTACAGCGGGGCCTTGGAGACGCGCGACTGGCAACTCCGCACGGCGGCCTTTCTCCGGGGGTACGCCTCGGTCCGCCCGCTGGACGCCGCCGAGGCCGACGCGCTGCCCCGGCTGCTCCTCGCCCGGGCCGTCGGTAGCGCTCTGTCGCGAGGGGGCCGCTGGCTGAACGGGAAGGCAGAGCTCGGCGAGGTCGCCGACCGGATCCGTAAGCTGGAGGACACGACCCGCTGGCTCGACGCCAACGGCGGGAAGCTCCGGTCACTCGCGACCGCCGGCGGGCACGGGTGACTCTGACGGGCGGCTGGCGCGTCCAGAGGTCGCGTCCACCTTCGCCTGGAGCAGGCGGGTAATCGAGTCGCGCGGCTGGGATTTCGAATGGTGGAGCGAGCCGGATCCGGTCGAGACCGAGAACATCCGGTTTCTCGGCGGGCCTGCTCGGGGGATGTCGACGATGTCGCCGTTGCCCCGGCCCCGAGCGCCGAGCCTCACAGGGTAATCGGCCGCGCGGCCCTCAGCCGGTCTGCGCGGCGAAGGGGCCGCCGTCGCCGAAGACCAGCCGCGCGAAGTTCTCGCCGATGCGGCGGTGCCCTGCGGGATCGGGGTGGATCTCGTCGGGCAGGGGGAATTCGGCGTAGTCGCTCTCGCCGTAAAGGGCACGGCCGTCGAGGTAGTGCAGGTTCGGGTCGTCGGCCGTACGTTGTTCGACGATCCGCGCGAGTTCGTCACGGATGACGTTCAGGGTCAGGCGGCCGGCGGCGCGCTCGGCCGGGTCGCCCGTGGCCTTGAACCGCAGGGTCACGCCGTCGTAGTCGGGCGCGAGCGGGCCGGGGGTGTCCTCCTGGACCGGGCACAGGATGCTGGACACGACCAGCAGCGGAGTGGTCGGATGCCCCTCGCGGACGGTGTCGAGGAAGCCGTGGACCGCGGGGGTGAAGGCGCGCAGGCGCATCAGGTCGCCGTTGACGACATTGATGCCGAGCTTGACGCTGATCAGGTCGGCGGGGGTGTCCCGCATCGTACGTGCCGTGAACGGATCCAGCACGGCGCTGCCGCCGAACCCGAGGTTGACCAGGTCCACCTCGCCCTGGGCGGCGGCCAGGGCCGGCCAGATGGCGGTCGGATGGGTGGCGTTCGAGCCGTGGCTGATCGAGCTGCCGTGGTGCAGCCACACCCTGCGCCCGGCGTCTCGTGCCGGCTCGACCGGGGCATCGGTACGCAGGGCGATCAGCTCGGTGACCTCCGTGTGCGGGAGCCAGATCTCGATGTCCTTGTCGCCCGCCGGCAGATCGGTGAACCGGGCGGTGCCGGCCGGCCCCTCACGCACTTCGAAGGACTGGGTGACCATGTCGGTGATCGTGCGGAGCCGGCCGCCTGCCACGGTGGCCTGGGCGGCGAGCCGGCCGTCGGCCAGCAGGTCGTACACGCCGTCCGCCGGGGGAGGGAACCCCTGGATGACCCGTTTGGTGGGCAGGGTGTCCAGCTCGATCGTGGTGGCCCGGGTGCGGAAGACCAGGCGTACGCCGGAGGGCTGGGCCTCGGCGATGGCCAGCCGGTCGTCGGGGATCTGCCGGCGCGCCCAGGCGGTCAGCCGATGCGGCAGCAGGCCGTGCGGGGTCGTCTCCACGTCGAGGGCGCCGCGCAACAGGTCCGCGGTGACAGGCGTGGTGGTCAGGTCGTGTCGGGTGGTCATGGTCTCCGCCTGTCGGTAGAGGTGTCCGGCATTGCTGATCGGCTACGGTCCGCGGACCGGCTCCGTAGGAGGATGTCGAGGGAGTCCACGACCCAGGCCCAGGATTCCTGCGGGTCGACGGCGGTGTGGCTGAAGCCTCCGGACGCTTCCAGGCTGACGTAGCCGTGGAACACGCTGCCCAGCATCCGCACCGCGTGCGTCTGGTCCTGCTCCGGCATGTCGTAGCCGCGCAGGATCGCCCGTGTCATCTGCGAGTGCCGGACGCCGGCGCTGGCGGCCGCCGTCTCGGGGTCGAGCCGGAGCCGTGCTGCGGCGTAGCGGCCGGGGTGCTCGCGGGCGTAGTCGCGGTAGGCGTCGGCGAACGCGGCCAGGGCAACCTTGCCGGCCCGCCCAGCGACGGCGGCGGCCACCCGGTCGGCGAGCTCCTCCAGCGCGAACAGGGCGATCCTGGTCCTGAGGTCGTGAGAGCTCTTCAGGTGCGAGTAGAGGCTCGCGACCTTGACGTCGAACCGCCGGGCGAGCGCCGAAACGGTCATCTGGTCGAAGCCGACCTCGTCGGCCAGCTCCGCCCCCGCCCGGGTCAGCCGTTCGGGGGTCAGCCCTGCTCTCACCATAAGCTTCCTCCTGTTCGCCGACAACTATAAGGCATTTCCCTAATAGCTTTAGGCAAGGGTGAGGAGCGCGGACGGCCGGGTCACACCCGCCGTCCGTCCGTGACGGTGTGACCGAGCAGACAGCGACCCCCGGAATGGCGTCTGATCGCTCCGGCGCTTCACGGGTGGAGCTTCGGTGCTCTGCCGAAGAGCGAAGGGAAGAACGCCATGACCATCCTCGTCGCCTATGACGGCTCGGCCGACTCGCGCGCCGCCATCGAGTTCGCGGCCAAGCACCTGACCGCCGAGCCCACCGTCGTCGTCACGGTGTGGGAGCCGCTGCTCGTACAGATCAGGAGATATCCGCTGGCCGCGGCGGCGTTCGACGCGGGAGCCGAGGACGAGGCTCACACGCAGGCCGAGCAGCACGCCAAGGAGGGGGCGGACCTGGCGGTCGCGGGCGGGATGTCCGACGTCACCTACCGGGCGGTGGCCGACAACGAGTCGATCTGGAAGAAGATCGTGGACGTGGCGGACGAGATCGATGCCTCGCTCGTCGTCATCGGCTCGCGCGGCCTGGCAGGGGTCAGGTCGGTGCTGCTCGGCAGCGTCTCCAACCACGTGCTGCACCACGCGGGCCGGCCCACGCTCATCGTCCCGCCGCACAAGAACCCGTCGTAGGAGGAGCCGCGGCACGCGGGAGAACAGGGCTCAGGACACCTCGGTCGGCGGGACGCAGCAGGACGTGTGGGGAGGGCACAGCCGGGTGTCGATGCGCCGCGCGCCCGGCCCCTCGTCGCCGAGCCGATCGTACGGGTTCGCCACCGGGCACCGGTCCAGCGACAGGCAGCCGCACCCGATGCACTCGGTGAGGTCGTCGCGCAGCCGCTGGAGCTGCTCGATGCGGTCGTCGAGCTCGCTCCGCCAGGCGGCCGACAACCGGGCCCAGTCGTCGCGGGTAGGGGTGCGTTCGTCCGGTAGCCGGCTGAGGGCGTCCTTGATGGTCTTCAAGGGGATGCCGATGCGTTGCGCCAGCCTGATGAAGGCGACCCTGCGCAGGCTGTCGCGGGCGTAGCGGCGCTGGTTGCCGGCCGTGCGGCGGCTCGTGAGGAGACCCTTGGTCTCGTAGAAGTGCAGGGCTGAGACGGCGACACCGCTGCGCTCGGCGAGCTGGCCCACGGTGAGCTCTCGTGTGTTCCAGGCGACCTTCGTCATACCTGGAGTTTACTTGAGGGTCCGTTCGAAAAGCGTCTCCAGGACGACGACCGTCTGGGTGCCGGTCACCCCGTCCACCCCGAAGACCTGACGCAGGAGGTCCTGCAGTTCCTTGGGTCCGCTCGTACGCACCTTGAGCAGCACCGACGCGGGACCCGCGATGACGTGCGCCTCCTCGATCTCCGGGATCGCGGCCAGCCGGTCACCGCTGTCGCCCATCCATGTGCTGCCGTCGACCAGCACGTAGGCGGTGACCGTGCGCCCCATCGCCTCCTGGTCGACCTCGATCGTGGTGCGCCTGATGACGCCGCGCTCGCGCAGCTTGCGCACCCGCTCGTGCGCGGCGCCGCTGGACAGCCCCACCGCCTTGCCGAGCATCGCGTACGACCGCGTCGCGTCGTCCTGCAGCAGACCGATCAGCATTCTGTCTATATCGTCCACAGCAGGATGATATCTCGTACTTTGCCCTACGCTCCGAACTCCGTATGGTAGATGCCATGATGGACACGATCCCCACCGAGTTCGACGTGCTCGACGAACGGTTCGCCGCGGTCAACGGAGACGACAGGGTCGAACGCCTCCACATCGGCACCCGCTGGGCAGAGGGCCCGGTCTACTTCCCGGCCGGCCGGTTCCTCGTCTGGAGCGACATCCCCAATGACCGCATGCTGCGCTGGGACGAGACGACCGGCGTGGTCGGCACCTTCCGGCAGCCCGCCGGCTACTCCAACGGCAACACCCTCGACCGCGAGGGCCGGTTGATCAGCTGCGAGCACGGCAACCGCCGGGTCACCCGCACCGAGCACGACGGCTCGATAACGGTGATCGCCGACCGCTGGCAGGGCAGGCGGCTCAACAGCCCCAACGACGCGGTGGTGCGCTCCGACGGCTCCGTCTGGTTCACCGACCCGCCGTACGGCATCCTCAGCGACTACGAGGGCCACGCGGCCGAGCAGGAGATCGACGGCTGCCACGTCTACCGCGCGGACCCGGTGACGGGCGGGGTCCTCGTCGTGGCCGACGATTTCGTGCGGCCCAACGGCCTGGCCTTCTCGCCGGACGAGAGCCTGCTGTACGTCGCCGACACGCGGGCCAGGCACATCCGGGTGTTCGACGTACGCGACGACGGCTCCCTCACGGGCGGCAAGGTGTTCGCCGACGGCTCCGCGAACGACAATTTCGACGGGATCCGGCTCGACAACACCGGCCGCGTCTGGACCGCGGCCGGCAAGGCGGTGCTCTGCTACGACCCCGACGGCACGCTGATCGGCCGGCTCAGGCTGCCGGAGTTCACCGCCAACCTGGTGTTCGGCGGGCCCAAGCGCAACCGCATGTTCATCACGGCCTCGACCTCGCTCTACTCGCTGATGACCAGCGTGACCGGCGCGCTTCCCGTGTGGGCGGCGCGCTAGCCTCACTCCCACCGGAAGAGCCGTACGGCCAGACCACCGAAGATCACCAGCCCGGCGGCCACCACAGCGAGGTGCCCGAGCTCGGGAGACTGCCCGGCCCAGGCGTCCTTGAGCGCCTGGGCGAACGGCCCGGCCACGGAGAAGTCGCTGACGGCGCGCACCGCGTCCGGCATGATGTCGCGCGGCACCCACATCCCGCCCAGGAACATCAGCGGGAACATCACCACGGCCCCGATGCCGGGCGCGGTCTTGCCGTTCGGCGCGAGCGCGGCGATCACCAGCCCGATGGCCAGCAGCGCGGCGGTGCCCAGGAGGAACACGAGCACGAAGACCACCGGCCGCCCCGGCAGCGGCGCGCCGAACACCACGGCGGCGGCCACGATGAGCAGGGTCGCGGACACCACGCCGACGACCAGATTGATCAGCAGCTGCACGCCGAGCAGCCGCGCGGGATGCACGGGCGTGGTGGACATCCGCCGGAGCACCCCCCGCTCCCGGTACGTGGTGAGCACCGCGGGCACGATGTTGCAGGAAAGCGTGAGCAACGCCAGCAGCGTCATCATGGTGGGCAGCTGGGCGTCCACCATGCGCTCGCCCGACTCCCCGGCCTGCGTCATGACCGGGATGCTGAGGCCCAGCACGAGCAGCAGCCCGAGCGGCAGCCCGATGGTGAACAACAACGTCGGCCAGTCACGCAGGTAGAGCCTGGCCTCCAGGACCAACATCTTCGTCACGAGAGTTTCCTTCCGGTGAGCGCGAGGAACGCGTCGTCGAGCGTGGCCCGCTCGATGCGCAGGTCTCCGGGCACGATCTGCTGCCGGGCGAGCGCCAGGGTGACGGTGGGCGCGAGGTTGCCCGAGCCGGTCACCACGACCTGGTCGCCGCTCCTGGTCACGTCGCGCACCTCGGGCAGGGCGAGCAGCACGGCGTCGTCGACGGGCGCGGACGGCCGGAACGTCACCCGCTGCTCGTCGCCCACCTGCGCGATGAGCCCCGACGGCGTGTCGATGGCGGCCACCTTGCCGGCGTCGATGAGCGCGAGCCGGTCACAAAGGCGTTCGGCCTCCTCCATGAAGTGCGTGACGAGCACGATCGTCACCCCGGATGCGCGTACCTGCTCGACCAGCTCCCAGGTGTCCCTGCGGGCCTGCGGGTCGAGCCCGGTCGTCAGCTCGTCCAGCACCGCCACGCGCGGCCTGCCGACCAGCGCGAGCGCGACCGACAGCCGCTGGCGCTGCCCGCCGGAGAGCTTCTTGAACATGGTGTCGCGCTTGCCGCTGAGCCCCACCCGCTCGATCAGCTCGGACCAGTCGGCGGGGTCGGGGTAGAAGGAGGCGTACAGGTCCATGGCCTCCGACACCGTGATCTTCTCCGGCAGCTCGGCGGCCTGCAACTGCATGCCCAGCACCCGACGCAGTTCGGCCCGGTCACGCCGGGGGTCGAGCCCGGCCACCTGTACGGTGCCGCCGTCCGGCACCCGCAGGCCCGCGACGCACTCCACGGTCGTGGTCTTTCCTGCGCCGTTCGGGCCGAGGATGCCGAAGATCTCGCCCTCCGCCACCTCGAAGGACACGTCCTCGACCGCAACGTGGTTCGGATACTGCTTGCGCAGGTTCCTGACCTCGATGATTTTCATGTCATCGACGCTAGAAATCCGGCGGGAGCGGGGGAATCCGGGTGGATGCCCGCCAAGGGTGTACTTAGATGCAGTGACCGTGGCGCACCGTTGCCGCAGACTAGAGGCATGCTTCGCAGCTTCGGCCGGATTCTGGTGCTTCTCGCGCTCCTCGTCCTCGAGGTGCCCGCGATCCCGCTGACCGGGCTCATGCTGCTGCTGACGTTCGGCCTGGGCATGGTCTTCCTGTTCCCGTGGCAGGTGATGATGGTCCGGCGCCTGGCCGAGCTGAACCGGCGGCTGATGCGCAAGTGGATGGACATCGAGATCGAGCCCCCGTACCTGCCCGAACCGCCACCCCCGGTGCCGCAGGCGGACGGCATGTACCGCTCCGACCGCACCCTCTACAAGACGCCCAGGATCCCGGCGTGGAACAACCGGTGGAAGTGGCTGCTCACCGACCCGGGCTCGTGGCGTGACCTGCTCTGGCTGGTCCTCGACGTGGTGGTGAAGCCGCTGCTGGCGCCGCTGTTCGTCGTGCTTCCCGCACGCGGCCTGCGCCTGTACGCGCAGTGGAGCGAGCTGCTGCTCGGCGCGACCACCGCCAGCCGCCTGGCGGGACAGGTCAGCCATCTCAAGCGCACCCGCAACCTGGCCAACGACTCCAAGGCGGCCGAGATGCGCAGGATCGAGCGCGACCTGCACGATGGCACGCAGGCCAGGCTGGTGGCCATCGGCATGACGCTGGGCGCCGTCGAGCAGCTCGTCGACCAGGACCCCAAGGCGGCCAAGGCGCTGCTGGCCAAGGCCAGGGACGCCTCCTCCGAGACGCTGACGGAGCTGCGCCGGGTCATCCGGGGCATCCATCCGCCGGTGCTGGCCGAGCGCGGGCTCGCCGACGCCGTCCGCGCGCTCGCCATGGACAGCCCGATGGACGTCACCGTCGACATCGACCTGCCGCACCGGCCCGACGCTCCGGTGGAGGCCGCGGTCTACTTCGCGGTCAGCGAGCTGCTCTCCAACGCGGCGCGGCACGGCAACGCCCGCAAGGCGACGGTCGACGTCAGCGCCAACGGCCCTCACCTGCGCATCTCGGTCACCGACGACGGCATGGGCGGTGCCGACCCGTCGAAGGGCACCGGCCTGTCGGGCATCGAACGGCGGCTGGCCGCCTTCGACGGCGTGCTCGCCCTGAACAGCCCGCCGGGCGGTCCCACCACCGTGACGATGGAGATGCCCCGGGTGCTGCCCGAGCACTGGGCGGGCGACGTGCACAAGATGCCGCGATGGAAGACGGTGGCGGTCGTCATGTTGTGGGCGACGGCCTGGTGCCCGACGATGCCGCAGGGGGTCGTGGCGGGCGTCTTCAAGGTCTTGGGAACCGAGGAGAAGGCCTGGTTCCTCGCGCTGTACCTGCCCGAGTTCTGGCAGTGGCCCATGATTCTGGGCATGATCACGGTGGGCCTATTCATGCACGTCCTGGCCATCCGGATCCCGGCCGCCCACAACCGCGAGCGCTTGCTCACCGGCAAGCCGGCGGCCAAGGTGTTGTGCTGATGACAAACCGTGTTCTCGTCGCCGAAGACCTCTACCTGCTCAGAGACGGGCTGGTCCACCTGCTCCAGGCCCACGGCTTCATGGTCGTGGCGGCCGTGGAGAGCGGGCCCGAGTTGCTCAAGGGCCTGGTGGAGCTCCGCCCCGACGTCTCCATCGTCGATGTACGGCTGCCGCCCACGTTCACCGACGAGGGCCTGAAGGCCGCCCTCGCGGCCAGGGAGAAGGTGCCCGGCCTGCCGATCCTGGTGCTGTCCCAGCACGTCGAGCAGCTCTACGCCCGCGAGCTGCTCGCCGACGGCTCGGGCGGCATCGGCTATCTGCTGAAGGACCGCGTCTTCAACGCCGAGCAGTTCGTCGACGCCGTACGCCGGGTCGCCGCGGGCGGCACGGCCATGGACCCCGAGGTGATCGCCAAGCTGCTGGCCAGCAACGCCAGGGACGAGCCACTGGCCGGGCTGACCCCCCGCGAGCGGGAGGTGCTGGAGGCCATGGCGGAGGGCCGGTCCAACGCGGCCATCTCCCAACGCCTCTACCTCAGCGAGAGCGCCGTGGCCAAGCACACGGCCTCCATCTTCGGCAAGCTCGGCCTGGCGCCGTCCGACGACGACAACCGGCGGGTGCTGGCCGTGCTGGCCTACCTGAACAGCCGCTAGCCGCGCCGCCCGCCCCGAGTTGTCGGTCCCAGCGGCTATTTTCATAGGGGCAGGCGACGAAGAGGTGGTAACAGGTGAAGATCCGGGTTAACCGCGATGTTTTGGCAGATGCGGTGGCGTGGGCTGCCCGAGTCCTGCCCAGCCGCCCTGTGGTGCCCGTCCTGTCCGGGCTGTTGCTGGAGGCGGGCGACGAGCTCACCCTGTCCGCGTTCGACTACGACGTCTCCGCGCGGGCCGCGATCGACGCCGACGTGGCCGAGACGGGCAGCGTGCTGATCCCCGGCCGGCTGCTGGCCGAGATCAGCCGGAGCCTGCCCGCCGACGACGTGGAGATCGTCACCGAAGGCGCAGAGGCGGTGCTGACCTGCGGCAGCGCCGAGTTCGGGCTGATCACGATGCCGGTGGAGGACTTCCCGACCATGCCGGCCATGCCACCGAGCGTCGGAGCGATCGGCGGTGGCGTGTTCGCCGCGGCCGTCGGCCAGGTCGCGCCGGCGGCCAGCCGCGACGACACGCTGCCCATGCTCACCGGCATCAGGGTCGACATCGAGGGCGAGTCGGTGGCGATGGCGGCGACCGACCGCTACCGCATCGCCGCCCGCGACTTCTCCTGGCGTCCGGTCGCCCCCGACGTCGCCGTCTCCGCCATGGTGCCTGCCCGCGTGCTGGTCGAGGTGGCCAGGTCGCTGCGCGGCGGCGAGGTGTCGGTCTCGATGGGCGACGGGGTCGCCGGGTTCGAGAGCGTCGGCCGCAGCACGACCGTGCGCCTGCTCGACGAGCAGTTCATCGACTACCGCTCGCGGCTGGCCAACGACTGGTCGATCAGGGCCGACGTGGCGGTAATGCCGTTCGTCAACGCCATCAAGCGGGTGGCCCTGGTGGCCGAGCGCAACACCGCGATCCGGTTGTCGTTCAGCCAGGGCCAGGTGCTCATCCAGGCCGGCGGGGGCGACATCGGCCGCGGTACCGAGGTGGTCGAGTGCGAGCTGCGCGGCGACGACATCCAGATCGCCTTCCAGTCGCAGTTCCTGCTCGACGGGCTGACCGGCATCGAGAGCGAGCTGGCGCGCATCAACATGGAGTCGCCCACCAGGCCCGCCCTCATCCAGGACGTGCCCGGAGACGCCCAGCCCGTCTTCCGCTACCTCGTCATGTCGCTGCGCCAGTCATGACTCGGTGAGGGCGATGAGGATGTGCTCCATGCAGGCGTGCCCCGCCCGCTCGGCGGCCGAGGCGTCGCCGGCGGCGATGGCTCTGGCGATCGCGTCGTGGGGGATGTAGCTCCTGTTCAGCGATGTGCCCGCGGCCGTGATGCTGGCCCGCAGCGCCGCCGAGAAGTCCTCGTAGAGGTCGATCAGCACCAGGTTGTGGGTGGCGTGCGCGACCGCCATGTGGAAGGCCAGGTCGGCCTCGACGAAGTGGTCGGGGTCGTCCAGCTCCCAGGCCCGGTCACGCTCGGCCAGCGCCGCCTCGATGCGCTGGATGTCCTCGTCGGTGCGCCGGGTGGCGGCCAGGCGCGCCGACTCGACCTCGAGCGCGCGGCGCACCTCGAAGATCTCGAGCTGCTCGGCCTGGCGCAACCGCCGCAACATCGCGCCGGACAACTCACTCGTGGCCCGGACGTACGTGCCGTCGCCCTGGCGGCATTCGAGCAGCCCGGCGTGCGTGAGCGCGCGTACGGCCTCCCGAACGGTGTTGCGGCCCACACCGAGCTGCTCGGCGAGCACCGTCTCCGTAGGGATCTTGCCGTTCATCGGCCACGTCCCTGAGGTGATCTGCTCCTTGAGCTGCTCGATCACCTGGTCGACGAGCGAAGCCCGCTGCGCCGTACGCAGACTCACAGTCCGCCTCCTCCGGGAAAGCCAATCATCCTATGAGTGAATGACTGGTAGACCCTAATTATTCCAGACTCGAAAAGCCAAATCTGGAGCTCCCGGAGGTTCAGCGAGAAACGCTGGTGTCGACCGTCACCCCCGCCATGGCGGAGCGTACCCCGGCCGACTCGAGAGCCTTGTGGTAGGCCGCCGTCTGCCGCGTCACGGACCCTAGTCTGCCGTAGAGGTCGCCCAGCTCGCGCCAGCAGCGCGCGGCCGGCCGGTCGGAGCCGAACACCGGCCGGTCGAGCCCGGCCAGCAGCTCCTGCGCGCTGCGCACGTGGGCCGCGGCGTCGCCGCCGAGCTCGAGCGCGACGGCGGCGAGGACGAGGTGCGCCTCGGCGGTAGTCGTGCCGAAACGGTCGTGGGAGAGCCCCAGGGCCGTCGTGGCGAGCTCTCCGGCCCGCGCCGGGTCGCCGGCCCGCACCCGCACCCGCGCGTGCACGATGAGGCTCTCGCCGTGCTCACGGATGGTGGCGGGGAAGACGGCGAACGCCTCGGAGGCGGCACTGACGAGCCGCTCGGCCTCGGAGATGCCGGCCGTGGGCAGCCGCGACCAGTGCATGGCGGCCCGTGCGAGCTGCAGCGCCAGACGGGCCTCACGCCCTGCCATGATCGCGTCGTCGGCGAGGCGTACGGCCAGTGCGGAGTCCTCGCCCGCGGCGGCGGCCGAGCTGGCCTCCCACAGCGACCGGATCTCCCCGGAACGGTCCACAACCCGAGGGACGCCGGTCAGGTCGAGCACGTCCTTCACGTAGTCGAGCTCGGGGGAGTGGCTCTCGCGCTCGCTGCGTGCCTCCACCAGCGCGGTGGCCAGGTCGATGGCGACCTCACCTTGCGTGATGGACAGCCGCCTGGCCTGCCGCAGCGCGGAGACGGCCAGGTCGTGGGCGCGCAGCCGGTCGCCGGCCCGCTGGTAGCAGCGGCTCAGCGAGATGGCGAGCGGCAGGTCGGCCAGCCGCTCGGGATGGGCCGACGCCTCCCTGCGCAGGCGCTCGAAGGCCTCGACGGCCTGGCCGAGCCGGCCCTGTGCCTCAAGAGCGCGCGCCCTGCCGAAGCGGGCGTGCGCGGTGAGCATGGCGTTTTCCTCGTCGGCCGCCTTCACGATCTCCGTGAAACGATCGGCGGCTGCGGAAGGGTCGCCGTGCTGCAACTCCAGCTCGGCGTGGCGCAGTCCCAGCTCGGTGTCGATCCGCTGACGGGGCTCGATCCCGTGCAGCAGGAACTCGGTCGTGCAGCCGAGTCGCTCGGCGAGCAGCCGGGCCACGACGGGAGTCGGCGTGCGCTTGCCCGACTCAATGAGCGAGACATAACTGTCAGACAGGTCGGGCCCGGCCAGCTGGGCCTGGGACATCCGCCTGTTCAGCCGCAGTCCTCGGACGCGGTCACCGATGGTTCCCTGACTCGGCATCTCATCTCTCAAGGCGGGGAAGGGTCAACAACACGCAATGATTGCATGAAGTAGCCGAATCGGGTATCCCCACGTGAAGAATTCCCCGCAGGGAGATTAATCGTCGCCCTCGTCCTTGCCGGGGAAAAGCATCTGGCAGACCTCGAGGTACAAGGTCTCCGGATACGGAATGTACCCGACTGTTGACAGCGCCTGGTCCTGGCCGGCCGACTCGAGGATGAACTCACCGTAACCGAGCATGCGCCCAAGCAGAGATCTTTGGAAGCTCATGTCGGTGACCTTGCCCAACGGCATCATCGCGACCTTGCGGGTGATGAGCCCGGTGGTCAGCAACATTCGCGTGGACGTCACCACAAAGTAATCGACCGACCACTCCGCCACTTTCCATACGAAACGGATCAGCAGCAGGAGCCACAGCCACCAGACGACGACCAGCGCCGTGCCACCCGCTCCGGCGCCGCCGAAGAAGCTGCTGAGCAGTCCCGCGACGATCAGGCCGCCGAAGACCTCGGCGACCGGACGGAGCAGGATGGCAGGGTGCCGCCGCACCATGAGGACCTGTTGTTCGTGGGGGAGGAGGTAGCGGTTGACCGACGACGGAGCGGAGTCCCCGTGGGTCACAAGTCTCATGCGAGGCTGTTCACGAATTGAGCCAGCGAGTCGGCTGCGTTGAACACCGTGTCGAACGCTCCTCTCACCGCGTCCGCGGCGTCAGCTGGTCGCGCGAACAGGTAGTACGCGACAAATGCGATACCACCGTATGTGAGGACTTTTTTGACCTGCACTGTCGCCTCCGTGCCACTTACCCACTCCACCCACCGTCTACATTACCCACCCGGGTGCCGGGGTAAAGGTAACTTGGTGGGTATGTTCTGATCTTGCTAGCCACGTTCGCTGGCCACCAGGGCCAACACGTGAAGGTGCTTACGCGCGATGCGCTCCACGAGCCCCGGATGTGCGTAGCCGGTGACCTCCAGCGCGCCGTAGTGCGCGGCTTCGACGCAGCGCGTTACGGTGGTCGAGGAGTGGATGCCGGCGAACTCGTCGCGCAGCAGCGCCTCCACCTCCGCGTACGGAGTCGGATCGGCCTTGGTGTGATCGTTCACGAGAACACCTCGGCACCGGGCATGTCGCTCATCGTGCTCCCCCACGCGCAATGCGGAAGTTGCCTTCCTGTCTCTTCGTACCCACTCAACCACAGTATGTAACGAAGTGACGACTCCGTGTGACGGAAAAAGGACTTTTCACGCCAGGGCTTCAGATCGCGCCGCTTCAGGGGTTCAGACCACGCCGTAGAGCCGGTCGCCCGCGTCGCCGAGCCCCGGCACGATGTAGCCGCTGTCGTTGAGCCGCTCGTCGAGCGCGGCCGTCACCACGCGGATCGGCTTGCCGGAGTTGGCGAACACCTTGTCCATGTGGGCCAGGCCCTCGGGCGCGGCCAGCAGGCAGATGGCCGTGACGTCGACCGCCCCCCGCTCGAACAGGAACTGCACGGCCGCCGCCAGCGTGCCGCCGGTGGCGAGCATGGGGTCGACCACGAAGCACTGCCGCCCGGACAGGTCGTCGGGCAGGCGCGTGGCGTAGGTCTCCGCCTGCAGCGTCGACTCGTTGCGGATCATGCCGAGAAACCCGACCTCGGCCGTGGGCAGCAGCCTCGTCATGCCGTCGAGCATGCCGAGCCCCGCACGCAGGATGGGCACGACCAGCGGGTGCGGCTTGGCCAGCCGGACGCCGTGGGCAGGGGCGACGGGCGTCTCGACGGTGACGTCGGTGACGCGCACGTCGCGGGTGGCCTCGTACGCGAGCAGCGTCACCAGCTCGTCGGCGAGCCTGCGGAACGTCGGCGAGTCGGTGCGGACATCACGCAGCGCGGTCAGTTTGTGGGCCACGAGCGGATGGTCGACGACGAGGGTTTCCATAGGGTGCCACGCTATCTCGTGACGGCGGAGGACGCAGACCGTGCTGCTCACGGCCGCTCACCTCATCGGTTTTGATCACAATTTGGTCGGAGAGGCACACGACCAGTGGCCGACTCTGGAACGATTAGGTGTTGGTGATATCTGTCGTGTCAGAGGTCGGGTGGAGATGGCGATGACAGACGAAGACGCTCTCGACTTCGCCATCGTGGTTTATCGCGAGGACGATCGCTGGGAGGCGGGGCTGCTGCCGAGCACGCTCACGTCCGATCTCAAGGGGCTGATCCACGCCCTCAGACAGCAGCCGAGCGAGAGCAGCACGATCGGTCTTGTCGCGGTCGGCGACGAGTTCTTCGTGGCGCTGCGGGTCCTCGGCGAGCGGGTCGACGTGTTCCTTTCCGACATCGCCGCCTCATGGGACTTCCCGCTCGCGGAGCAGGTGCTCGACTACCTCGACGTGCCCGTCCCCGACGAGGAGGAGCTCGACGAGATCCTCCAGGACGAGGAGACCGTGCTTCCCGCCGGAGATCTGTCGATCTTCGCCGATCTCGGGTTGGACGAGATGGAGCTGGGCATCCTCTCCGGCGACATTGACCTGCTGCCCGAAGACGTGTTGTCCAGCATCGCCGCCCGGCTCGGCTTCTCCGAGCCGTTCGAGCGTGCCATCGAATCGGTCTTCGGCTGACCCCCTGGAGCGCGGACATGGCGTCCAACACCTTCTCTGCGGCTTTTGTCAGGACCTCCGATGGTTGGAGCGGAGCCGAGGTCGATCTGGACGACGCCGAGATCGTCGACGACTTCGGTGACACCGTGATGGAGACGCTGGGGCTCACGGGCGACGAGCTGGCCCTGCTCTGCGTTGAGGTCGAGGACGAATGGTTCGCGCTCGTCCGCTACCGCGGCGACGACGAGCCGCGCGTCTTCCTCTCCGATGTGCACGCGGTCGCCTCCGACAGCCTGGGCGAGCTGTTCGCCGAGTTCGCCGGAGTGGTCCCCGACAAGGAGGGCAACGGCCTCGGCGTGCGCCCCGCCGGCGACTTCGAGCTGCTCAGCGACCTCGGCGTGAGCTCGGAAGAACTGCTGGAGCTGAGCATGGAAGAGGGCATGCTGCCCGCCGACATCCTGTCGGTGATCGCCGAGCGGCTGTCGTTCACCGACGAGCTCGACCGGCTGCGGTGACCCACGAGGAAGCCATGCGCCTCGCCCTGGCCGAAGCCGCCGCGGCGGCCGACAGGGGAGAGATCCCCGTGGGGGCCGTCGTGCTGGACCGGCTCGGCGAGGTCCTGGCCGCGGCGGGCAACGACCGCGAGTCCTCCGCCGACCCGACCGCCCACGCCGAGGTGCTCGCGCTCCGGCGGGCCGCCGCCCGACGCGGGCATTGGCGGCTGACCGGCTGCACGCTCGTGGTGACCCTGGAACCCTGCACGATGTGCGCGGGCGCCGCGGTGCTGGCGCGGGTCGACAGGATCGTGTACGGCGCCGTCGACGAGAAGGGCGGCGCCGTGGGCTCGCTCTGGGACGTCGTACGCGATCGCCGGCTCAACCACCGGCCCGAGGTCGTCATGGGGGTTCTGGCCGCCGAGTGCTCGGCCGTACTAAAGCGGTTCTTCGCTACCCGCAGGATCCGGTAAGCTCGGTCGCGGTGGTGTCGCCTAGTGGCCGAGGGCGCACGCCTCGAAAGCGTGTGATGGGGCAACTCATCCGTGGGTTCAAATCCCACCACCACCGCCATCCGCCCAAGGGCCTCCGGACTTTCCGGGGGCCCTTTCGCGTGTCCGCCCCACCCCTCAGTCGGGGATCTCCAGGACCCTGGCGTGCAGGATCGATCGCTGGTGGAGGGCGGCGCGCAACGCGCGGTGCAGGCCGTCCTCGAGATAGAGCTCGCCCTGCCACTGCACCACGTGCGGGAAGAGGTCACCGTAGAACGTGGAGTCGGCGGCGAGGAGTGAGTGCAGGTCCAGCATGGCCTTCGTGGTGATCAACGAGTCGAGCCGGACCTGCCGTGGCGGGATCTGCGCCCACTCCCGGGACGTCAGACCGTGTTCTGGATAAGGGCGTCCGTCGCCGACAAGCTTGAAGATCACCCCCCTGATTTTAGGAGAGAATCCGATTCCTTGCGTTATCCGGGCTGCGTCGGCCCAGTTCGGTCCGCGGGTACGGGTTTTCACAGCCCTGCTGGAAAAGGGGTTTCGCCGGCTCTCGTGATCGATTTTCCAGGTCTCAGATGGCGCCGGAGAAGGTGTCGCACCGCTGGGGTTCACCGCTCTCATATCCTCTGCTGAACCATTTCGCGCGCTGCCGCGAGGTGCCGTGCGTGAAGGCGTCGGGGTTCACCCGGCCCTGCGAGCGCCGCTGGATGCTGTCGTCGCCCACCGCCGCGGCCGCGCTGAGCGCCTGGTGGATGTCGGCCTCGGAGAACGGCTCGTCGTAGAAGCCGGTTCTGACCGCGTTGCGCGCCCAGACGCCCGCGTAGCAGTCGGCCTGCAGCTCCAGACGTACGGAGGCGCTGCCCGCGCCCGGCAGGCCCGCGCCGCCGAGGCGTTCCATGGTGCCGAGCAGGTTCTGTACGTGGTGGCCGTACTCGTGGGCGACGACGTATGCCTGGGCGAAAGGTCCGCCTTCGGCGCCGAAGTTCCGCTGGAGGGTGTCGAAGAAGGTCAGGTCGAGGTAGACCTTGCGATCGGGCGGGCAGTAGAAGGGCCCGACGGCGGAGTCGGCCGCGCCGCAGCCGGTGCTGACCGTCCGGGAGAACAGCACGGTCCTGGCCGGCCGGTACGCCCCCTGCCCCTGCCGCCCGAACTCCGCCCGCCAGTACGACTGAATGCTGTTGACCGTGCCGACGATGCGGCAGTCCTCGGACTGGTCGGCGTCGGCGCCGGTACGGCAGCGTTCGGTCAGGTTGCCGTCCGGTGAGCGGGCCGGAGGGGCGCTCGGCGCCTGCCCTTCACCCTGACGCTCGCTCTCGTCACCGCTGAACGGCGAGGGGACGACGCCGAACAGCAGCAGCCCCGCCACCGCCAGGGCCAGCGTCAGGCAGCCGCCGCGCCGGCCGCCGACGGGCACCATGCAGCCGTCCGGCCTGCCGCCACCGCCGCGTCGCGGGCGCGGAGCCCGTACGTCCTCGACTTGGGACGGGTCGAGAGGCCTGTCGTCATCGAATTGCATGCCACCTCCTTGCAAATGTCATCCCCCGTAGTTTCATGAATACGCAGGGTGGCATAGCAGGGCGTTTTTTCCATATATGGGGGATATAGCGGGGATAAGCTGCCGACATGACGGTGGAATTGATCGGTATTGCGCTGGTTTCGCTGGGCATGGTTCTCACACCAGGCCCCAACATGGTTTATCTGGTCTCACGGTCGATCACACAGGGCCGCAGGGCCGGGCTGATCTCCCTCACCGGGGTCGTGCTCGGCTTCACCGTCTATCTGACGGCGACCTGCCTGGGACTGACGGCCGTCTTCGCGTACGTGCCGGCCGCGTACACCGCGCTCAAGCTGGCCGGCGCCGCCTACCTGCTCTGGCTGGCATGGAACGCGGTCAGGCCCGGCGGCACGTCGGCCTTCCAGGCGCGCGACCTCCCGGTGGAGCGGCCGGCCAGGCTGTTCGGCATGGGGCTGCTGACGTGCCTGCTGAACCCCAAGATCGCCATCCTGTACCTGTCGTTGCTCCCGCAGTTCATCGACCCGTCGATGGGTCACGTGCTGCTGCAGAGCCTCGCGCTCGGCTCGGTGCAGATCGTGGTCGCCACCATGGTCAACGGCCTGATCGCGATCTCGGCGGGGGCGCTGGCGGCGTTCCTGGCCGGCCGCCCCGCCTGGCTGCGCGTGCAGCGTTACATCATGGGCAGCCTGCTCGGGGGCTTCGCCGTCCTCATGGCCACCGACCGCTCCAAGGCCCTCGCGCCCGCCTGAGACGCCCCGGAAAAGGGAAGGACCGCGCATGCCGCGCTCTGCCAGCATGCTGCTCCATGGAGGAGTACGAGCCGACCCAGGACACCCTGGCCGCCATCGCCGCCCGGCACGGGCACACCGCCGAGTCAGTACGCCCGGCGTTGTCCGGTGTCGCCAACCGGGCCTACCTGATAGGCGACGGCCTCGTGCTGCGGATCCCGCGTACGCCGCGGTTCCTCGCCGACCTCGTGAAGGAGGCGTCGGTCATCCCCGCCGCCCGGCGGCTCGGCGTACGGACGCCTGAGGTCGTGACATTTGACGACACCTGCGCCGAGGTCGACGTGCCGTACATGGTGCTCGACCGGGTGCGGGGAGCCGATCTGGCCAGGCTCGACCTGCCCGCCCACCAGGCGGAGCGAGTCCACCGGCAGGTGGGCCGCGAACTGGCCAGGCTGCACCGGCTGCCCCCGACGCCGGAGGACGGCCTGTCCGCCGTCCCGCGGGGCGAACCTCCCGGCGATCCGCGAGTGCTGCTGGACCGGCTCCTCGCCGACGGCTGGATCGACGCCGAGGCCGCCCGCTGGCTCACCGGATGGTTCGACGTGCTCAGCCCGTACGTGCCGGCCGAGCCGCCCATGGTCCTGGTGCACGGCGACGTCGCCCCGCAGAATCTGCTCGCGTCGGAAGCCGCTCTGACCGGCATCGTGGACTGGGGCGACGCGCACTGGGCCGACCCGGCGGTCGAGTTCGCCAAGATGCCGCTGAGCGCCGTCTCCGCCATGCTCGGCGGGTACTCCGAGGAAGACGGTTCCGGCGGCTGCTGGGAGGCGCGTGTGTTGCGGGTCCACCTCGCCTGGGCGCTCGGGCGCCTGGCCGATCCCGTACCGAGGCCGGGGGAGCGTCACTGGACCGCGCCCCCGGCCGGCCGCCTGCTGGGCCTGCTGCGTTTCTTCACGGAGAACCCACCGTCGCCCTGGGCCGAGCTGGTCTGACCGCGGCCGGGTCAGCGGCCCGGCCGGAAGAGGCGGCCGGTCTCACGAATACGGTGGGCCAGTCTGCGCCGGTTGCCCCAGAGGTGCACGCCTGCGGTGATCAGAAAGGCCACGGTCGCCGTACTGTGCCACGGTTTGGCGGCCGGTACGCCGCTCCACTGCACCAGCCCGGTGACGATCAGCGCGAGGCCGGCGATCAGCAGGGAGCCGTCCCGGACACCCACGCGCCGCACCGCCTTGTGCAGCCCACGCCGTGACAGCAGCCGGCGGACCGTACGACTGATCCAGGCGCGCTGGTCGAACAGGTGCAGGGCGACGGCCGAGACGAGCACCAGCCCGACCAGGCTGTGCACGCTCAGGCCGCCCGGCAGGACGTCGATCAGGAACAGGTCGGCGAGCACCAGCACCAGCATGGCGGGATATATCCAGGACAGCCTGGCCTTTGCCTGCTTTGGGCTGTTTCCTACCATCGTCACACCTTATGGGTGTCACGCTCCCTGCCACGCAGTCATCGCCGGCTCAGGATTTCGCTGGAAGGTAACCGATCAGCGGCGCATGGTCGGAGTAGCCGCTCGGACGGCCGCTGTCCGCCTCGTTCGCGGTGGTGTCCATCAACGACTGGTCGGCGTCACAGGCGGTGAAGCGCCTGCTCGTGCCGGCCTTGGCGGCGAAGATGTGGTCGCGCTTGCGGTAGACGTGCTTGCCGTTGGTCCAGGCGTGGTGGGTGACCTCGTTGCGCTTCGCGCCGGCGGCGTCGCACTCCTCGTACGCGCTGGACAGCGGCTTCAGCTCCGCCGAGCCGGGGAACAGGTTGAAGTCGCCGCCGAGCACGACGTCCAGGCCACCCGCGGACACCGCCGTCTTGATGTTCTTCACCTGCTGGGGGCGGCGCGGGTCCACCGGATCGGCGAGCACGTGGGTCGTGCAGATCCGGGTCTCCGCCCAGCTCGCCGTACGTACGCACAACGTCGGCAACGTCTGCTTGCTCTTTCCCGTGGGGTCGGGCGGCAGCGTCTGCGTGACCTTCGTGTCGGTGATCTGCGACTTGACCGCGATGCCCAGGCCGAGGTTGCCCGACAGCGAGCCACGGCAGTCGACGCGGCCGTCGGGGCGCGCGCCGTCGGCCCTGGCGAAGGACCAGCCGGAGCCGAGCGCCGCCTTCAGCAACTCCAGATGGCTGTCGGAGGCGACGCCGCAGACCTCCTGGAGCAGCACCACGTTGGCCTGGTGCTCGGCCACGAGGCCGGCGATCTGCTTCACCTTCTTGCCGGGTTCATTGCGGTAGGGGCAGTAGCCGGCATCGCCACGATCCCCGCCCGCCTCGCCGCAGATGTTCCACGAGATGACGCGGAGCGTCGCCGGGGCGGCGGTGGCGGGCGTCGGCAGGAGCGGCAGGGTGAGAAGGCCGGCCGCGACCGCCCAGAGAGGTTTGGTTCGTAACATGGGACGGCAGCGTAGAGGAAAGCGCTTTGGACCCGATTCAGGCAAGGGATGGCCGCCTGGCGACCAGCACCTCGGACACCAGTGTCTGCTCCCACCGCCCCGCGGGGTTGTCGGCGAGCAGCGCCCGTCGCAGCGCCTTGACGAAGGCGGGCAGGCGACCGCCGAGCCTTGCGGGCGAGCTGTAGGAATAGGAGAGCTGGAGATCCACCAGTCCGTCCACGTCCCAGGTCAGCCTTCGGCTGAAGACGCGGGATTCCAGGCTGCTGAAGGGCGAGTTCGCGGCGAGCCGCGCGGGACTGAGCATGGTGTCGTTTCAGCGGCCGGGCACGGCCCGCTCCAACTCGACCAGCACCAGCGGTGCACCCTCGCCGAAGTCGTGGTCGTGGGTCCTGCCGGTCTCGGCGAAGCCGTTCTTGGCGTAGAAGCGGCGCGCTTGGGCGGAGTCGCGGAGCGTCCACAGGTGCACGTCGGCGTACCCGGCCTCTCTCACCCGCTCCAGGACGGCCTCCAGCAGGGCCGTCGCGATGCCGCTGCCCCAGACGTCCGGGTGGGCGAAGAAGGTGTGGATCTCCGCGGAGTCAGGGCGGGAAGTGGAGGCCCCGTACCGGGCGAAGGCCCCCGGCCGTTCGTTCAGGCGGGCCAGCAGGATCGTGTCCGCGTCCTCGGCCAGAATGCCGTGCCACTTGGAGCGACGCTCCTCGACTCCGGCCGCGGCGACCTTCGGCGTGCACAGCGGCCCGTGAGAGACACCCCAGGACAGGGTGTGGATCTCCCCGAGAACATCCCCGTCACCGGGTTGCGCGGAGCGGACTGTGATCACATCAGGCATGACGCCGACCCTACAGAGGGACACGGGGGAACTTGGCCCGGGGACCCGCAGGTCGAACCGGCGGAGCGGGCCGGTCTTGTCTGATCGACCAGTAGTCTGCCCAGGCACTTGTAAGGCATCTGCAACTCGGCACGTCTACGCAGAATCTGTGGATCATGGCGCCATACGTCATCGCCACGAAGGAGCCCGGCCACCTCAGGGTTGCGCCGACTCCGCCAAACGAGGGGAGCATCTCCTGATGGCGCTGGAGATCAGGCTGCTCGGCCCGTTGCGGGTCCTGGCCGCCGGCGAACCCGTACGGCTCGTCGGGCATCGACGAATCGGTGTGCTGGCCAGACTCGCCCTGAGCGCAGGGCAGGCCGTACGCGCCGAGCGGATCGTCACCGACATCTGGGGAGACGACTCCGCGGAGACCGCGGCCAAACAACTTCACATCGTGATCTCGAAACTCCGTGAGACCCTCGGGCCCCACGCCACGGAAAAGATCATCCAGACCGTGCCCGGCGGCTATCGGATCGGTTTGGAACCGGACAACATCGACGCCCACCTGTTCCTGCGACTGGCCGAACGCGCCCGCACCAGCCAGGAGCAGGGGGACGGCGCCACGGCGGACGCCCTGTTCCGAGCGGCCCTGCGACTGTGGCGAGGAGAACCCCTGACCGAAATGACCACCCTCTGGGCCCGCACCGAAGCCGCCCGCCTGGAAGAAGAACGCCTCTCCGTCCTGGAAGCCCACGCCGACCTCCGCCTCGCCGCCGGGGATCACCACGCGGTGGCCGCCGACCTGGCCGGACACGTGCGTGCCCATCCGCTACGCGAACGCCCCGCCGCGCAACTCATGCTCGCCCTGCACCGCGCCGGCCGCACCTCCGAAGCACTCGCCGTCTACCAGGACAGCCGCCGGGTCATGGTCTCCGAACTCGGCATCGAACCCGGCACCGGACTGCGCCGCCTGCACCAGGCCATCCTGGCCGATGACCCGGCCCTCGACCTGACCGCACCGGCCCAAGAGGTCACGGTCAGCCGGCCGAACGTGCTGTTCGAACTGCCCGCCGACACCCGCGCCTTCACCGCCCGCGCCGCCGAGATCCACTTCCTGCGCACGGCACTCGGCCCTGCCGACGGACTTGTGATCACGGTGATCGACGGGCCCGGCGGCATCGGCAAATCCGCCCTGACCGTCCACGTCGCCCACGCGATGGCCGCCCGGTTCACCGACGGCGTCATCTACCTCAACCTGCACGGAGCCACCCCCGGCGTCGACCCGCTGACCCCGGCCCAAGCCCTGCGCCACCTGCTGGGCTCCCTCGGCCTGGACGGCGCCGCCGTTCCCGCCGACCAGGGGGAGGCCGCCGCCCGCTACCGCTCCCTGACCGCGACCAGCGACCTGCTCGTCATCCTGGACAACGCCCGAGACGTCCGCCAGATCCGCCCGCTCATCCCCGCCGGCCCGGGCTGCCGGGTCCTGATCACCAGCAGGGACCCGCTGGCCGTCCTGGACGACGCCCGCCACCTCCACCTGGGCACCCTGAATGCCGCCGACGCCACCGTGCTCCTGTCGCGACTGGCCGGAGCCGACCGGGTACGCGCCGAACCGCAGGCTGCCGAGCGGATCGCCCACCTGTGCGGAGGTGTCCCCCTCGCCCTGCGGATCGTCGGCGCCCGCCTGGTCGCTCGCCCCGACTGGACCCTGTCCGACCTGGAGGTGCAGCTGGCCGACGCCACCCGCCGCTTGGACGTGCTGGAGTACGCCGATCTGGCCGTCCGCGCCAGCGTCGCGGTCGGCCACGACCAACTCCACGAAGAACCCGCCGGCCGTGACGCCGCCCACCTGCTGCCCCTGCTGGGCCTGCTCGACCTGCCCACCCACACATCCGCCGCAGCCGCCGCCCTGACCGGCTGGCCGCACCACCGCGCGGAAGCCGCACTGGAACGCCTTCAGGACGCCCGCCTTGTCGAACCCGCCGGGCCTGACCACTACCAGTTCCACGACCTGGTCGGCCTCTATGCCCGCGAACGGGCACACCAGGACCTGTCCGAGGAGGAGCGCGCCACCGCCGTACAGCGAGTGCTGCACCACTATCTGTGCACCACCTGGACGGTGTGCACCATGTTGAACAGCGATCCCGTACTGCGATGCCCCGTCGAACTGCCCGAACCCACCTTCAAGAAACTGGCCGAGGCGGAACGATGGCTTCAGGGCGAGCGGGACAACCTGATCGCCGCCACGCAGCAGGCATTGGCCGGTACCGACCCGGTGACCGCCGTCGGCCTGGCCATCGGACTCCACTGGCCCTTCAGCTACCAGGGCTGGCACACGCAACTGGCCGACCTCTACGTGCACGCCATCGACGCGGCCGATGGCGCCGCGGCATGGGAGGACAAGGCCCAGCTCCGCAGCTTCCTCGGCTGGGTTCACCGTGATCAGGGCCGCTACGGCGAGGCCATCGCGCAACTGAAGACGGCTCTCAGCGACTGGGACCGCGCCGGACTGCCCCGTAGGAAGGTGGGAGCCCTCAGCAACCTCGGCGTCATCCACACGATCGTGGGACGTCTCGACGACGCGCTCGCCTACCTGGAGGCCGCTCTGGCGCTCAACGACGACGCCGAACGCCCCGGGGCCCCGAACGTGCTCCGCAACAACCGGGTGCATGTCTACTTCCGGCAGGGGCGCTTCGACGAGGCGATCGCGGAGGCACGCGAGTTGGTGGAGCTGTGGCCGAAGACGGACCCGTTCGTCGGTGAGGGGTCGGCACACGACTCATTGGGCGACGTCTACCGCCATGCCGGCCGGCTGACCGAGGCGGTGGAAAGCTACACGACGGCGGCACGGCTGTTCCACGAGTCGAGCTACCGCCTGAAGGAGGCCAGGTCACGCTGGTGGCTCGGCACCATGCTGCACCGCCTCGAACGCCACGGCGACGCACGGGAACAGTGGGGAAACTCCGTCAGCCTCCTGTGCTCCGCCCGCCTGCTCACGCCCCGGGAGGCGACCGAGGTCCTCGCCCAGGCCGTGCCGGAACCACCCCAGCCGATCAAGAATCTGCTCTGACCCGCGCACCCGGCGGCCCCGGCCCGAAGCGCGGACAGTGGTCAGGCGGGTCCTGCGGGCCTTCGTTCAGGCCGGCCCTCGGAGCGTCTTGATAGCGGCGATGTCCTTCTGCCGCCGTGGTCGGCCATGGCCGAGGCGGGGGAACTGCTCCTTCATGGCGAGCATGCCGGCGACGCTCATGGCCAGCACCGGGCGTGCCGTCGAGTGTCACGGGCTCGTCGTCGAAGGAACCTGGCGGAAACCGCCAGTCGGACCATCGCCCCATGGGCTGTCAGCGTGAACACGTTCTGCCCAGATTTGCCCGCTGAGCCGACCGAGCGGCTGGCTGCGGAGCAAGGTGCAGAGGCCGTCCGAACAGGCCAAGTGGGACTGGAAAGCCGGAAGGGGTGCACCGCGATCACGGTGCACCCCTTCCGAGCTGGCGGAGGATGGGGGATTTGAACCCCCGAAAGGTTGCCCTTTACACGCTTTCCAAGCGTGCGCCCTCGGCCACTAGGCGAATCCTCCGCCGACGAGCTTACCTGACTCCGGGACGTACGGAGACCATGTTTTTCCCGGGTCGCCGGGGATGGAGCGAGCACTGCGGCATGAGGCTAGACTGTCAACGGACCCCTCGCGCGGCGTCATCCTGTGAACCTCCCCAGGGCCGGAAGGCAGCAAGGATAAGCGGGCTCTGGCGGGTGTGCGGGGGGTCTCTTCGTTGAGAGCCCCCTCGCAGGCGGGATGGTCGCATGAGCCTTGCGCTTTACCGCAAGTACCGACCCGGGACCTTCGCCGAGGTCAAGGGTCAGGAACACGTCACAGATCCGCTGCGGCAGGCCCTGCGTACGGGCCGGATCAACCACGCCTACCTGTTCAGCGGCCCTCGTGGGTGCGGCAAGACCTCCAGCGCCCGCATCCTGGCGCGCTCTCTCAACTGCGAGCAGGGCCCGACGCCCGAACCCTGCGGCGCCTGCGAGTCGTGTGTCGCGCTCGCCCCCACCGGTCCCGGCCACCTCGACGTCATCGAGATCGACGCCGCCTCGCACGGCGGTGTCGACGACGCGCGCGACCTGCGTGAGCGGGCGTTCTTCGCCCCTGTCTCCGCGCGCTACAAGATCTACATCATCGACGAGGCGCACATGGTGACCCGCGAGGGGTTCAACGCGCTGCTCAAGCTCGTCGAGGAACCGCCGCCGCACCTGAAGTTCATCTTCGCGACGACCGAGCCGGAAAAGGTCATCGGCACGATCAAGTCGCGCACGCACCACTACCCGTTCCGGTTGATGCCGCCCGCGACGTTGCGGGCGCTGCTGGAGGAGATCCTCACCTCGGAGAACGTGCCCTTCGAGGCGACCGCGCTGCCTCTGGTGGTCAGGGCGGGCGCCGGGTCCGCGCGTGACTCCCTGTCGGTCCTCGACCAGCTTCTCGCCGGGGCCGACGACGAGGGCATCACCTACGCCAAGGCCGTCTCCCTGCTCGGCTACACCGACGGCGACCTGCTCGACGAGGTCGTCAACGCGTTCGCGGCCCGAGACGGCGGACAGGTCTTCCACACGGTCAACCGGGTCGTCGAGGGCGGCCACGATCCGCGCCGCTTCGCCTCCGACCTGCTCGAGCGCTTCCGCGACCTGGTGATTTTGGCCAACGTTCCCGAGGCGGCGTCGAGTGGGTTGCTCGACCGGCCGGCCGACGAGCTGGAGCGTCTCGTCCAGCAGGCCGCCTCGATGGGGCCGGCCGAGCTCACTCGCGCCGCCGAGATCTTCAACGCCGGTCTCACCGAGATGCGCGGCGCCACCTCGCCGCGCCTGCTGCTGGAGTTGATGTGCGCGCGGGTGCTGTTGCCCGGCGCGGCGCGGGGCGAGGAGGCGCTGCTCGCCCGCCTCGAACGCCTCGAACGCGGCGGCGCGGTCGCCCAGATGGCCGCCCGCGCCGCCTCAGGCGCCCCTGCGGGTTCCGGTGCGCCTGCTGGTTCCGGCGCATCCGCTGGTTCCGGCCTGTCCGCCGGTGCCGGCCCGGCGGGGGGTTCCGGTGTCGCCGGAGGGTCGGGGCAGGGGCGGGTCGCCGCTTCGCCGGCCGGTCAGGGTGACGCGCCGGATGGTTCAGGCGCGGCCCAGCCGGCCGAGTCCGGTGATGACTGGCCCACGCCTGTTCGCCCCGGTACGGGTGGAGGGCAGCAGGCCGAGAGCGAGGCGCCTGCGGCAGGTGGTGCCGCTGACGGTTCCCAGGGTGCTCCAGTCGCTGGGGGACCGGGGGCGATTCAGGCGCAGTGGGCCAACGTACTGGCCGCCCTGAAGCAGCGCAGCATCGTCGTCTGGGCCAACGTGAGCACCAACGCCCAGGTGGTCGGCGTGGAGGGCAACCTCGTGACGCTCGGCTTCACCCAGGTCGGCGCGATGAAGAACTTCACGGGCGGCGGCAAGGACGCCGTCGTGGCCGCCGCGCTCGGTGACGTGCTCGGCGGGACGTGGCGGGTCGAGGCGGTCGTCGGCGGGTCTCCCGTGCCGTCCGCCCCGCGCGGCCCCGCCCGTCCGCAGCAGCCCCCTCATGGCGGGGGCCAGGGGCCGGCCGGGCCGCAGGGAGCGCCTGCCTCGTCCTCGTCCCATGGCACGCCGGGCTCCCAGGGCCGTACGGCGTCACACGGCGCCTCCCACGGCTCGTCCAACGGCGCCTCCCACGACGACCAGGAAGCCGCGGCCAAGGATCCCGGCCAACCTCCGGCCGCACCTCCAGGTCCTCCGACCACCGACGAGTCGTGGCCGGACGCCCCTGACGACCTCGCCCCCGGCGCACCTCCGTGCCCCGACCACACCCGTACGGTGGCGGCCGCCCAGCAGGCGGGATCGCCCGGCGGTGGGGCGGCGGGCACCGGGCTGGCCGCCGCGCGGTCGGCGGCGAAGGCGGCCGCGCAGTCAGGCCCTCGCGTCCCGTCGCCCCGCGCAGGCGCGGCTTCCCGCGGCGGGACCGCGGCATGGCCGGACGCGATCCCCGGCCGCTCCAAGGGCCTGGACGCCGACGATGTCGACCCGCTCAACGACGCGGACGCCGACGTGGACGCGGTCTCGGGCATGGCGTTGCTGGAGCGCGAGCTCGGCGCCCAAGTGATCGGTGAGATCGACCACACCTGACCGCGCCTGATCGCTCCCGGCCCGAATCTGACGCCTCGTCGCAGGCGGCCATGTCTGGACTTCGAGTGGGGCAGGGCACTGGTGCAGCGCAACGTGAGCGCCGTGCCGGGGCAGGTCGCGTGGGCTTCCGGTCCCGGTCGTCCGGAGAGTTTCATGGAGCCGGTGTGAAGGGCCGCTGGGCGGGCGCGCTCAAGGTCGCGAAGGGGTGGCCGTCCGGGGTCAGAGGAGGAGGCGGGCG
>NZ_JAAAHR010000160.1:0-22835 GCF_009908215.1 Nonomuraea sp. K271
GGGGGGGGCACAGCCCGATTATGCCCGTGAGGTCCGCGCCGCCAATGCGTCGTTTTACCCACTGGCGAGGGCCGGCCGGAAGACCCCGGCCGGCCCTCGCCCGGATCGTCAGCCGAACAGCGCGGGCAGTGCGGCCTCGTGCGTCTCGCGCAACTCGGCCACCGGGACCTCGAAGACGCCCTCGACGACCAGCCTGTCGCCGCCGGTCATGCCGAGCCCGTAGCAGGGCACCTCGTGCCGCCCGCACAACGACGCGAACGCGTCGTAGGCGTCAGGTCGTACGGCGATGAGCGCCCGGGAAGCCGACTCGCTGAACAGGTCGGTGAACGGCTCGCCGCTCAGCGTCACGGAGGCGCCGACGCCCCGCGCCAAACACGCCTCGGCCAGCGCCACGGCGAGGCCGCCGTCGGACAGGTCGTGCGAGCCCGCCAGCAGCCCCCGACGGGTGGCCTCGACCAGCACGGTGGCCAGCGCCCGCTCGGCCTCCAGGTCGGCGTGGGGCGGCAGCCCGCCCAGGTGCCGGTGGGCGACGTGGGCCCACTCGGAGCCGCCGAACTCCTCGCGCGTGTCGCCGAGCAGCACGACCCGCAGCCCCTCCTCGGTGAACCCGGTCGGCACGCGCTTGGCGACGTCGTCGATGACCCCGAGCACGCCCACGACCGGCGTGGGATGGATGGCCGTCGAGCCCGTCTGGTTGTAGAAGGAGACGTTGCCGCCCGTCACCGGCACGCCGAGCGCCCGGCAGGCGTCGGCCAGGCCGCGCGTGGCCTCGGCGAACTGCCACATGACCTCGGGGTCCTCCGGGGAGCCGAAGTTGAGGCAGTTGGTGACGGCGAGCGGCTGGGCTCCGGTCACGGCGACGTTCCTGTAGGCCTCCGCTAGCGCGAGCTGCGCCCCCGCGTAGGGGTCGAGCTTGGCGTAACGCCCGTTGCCGTCGGTGGATAGCGCGATGCCGCGGGTCGTCGGTTCGTGCTCGACACCGGCCATGGTCTCCGAGATCCGCAGCATGCCCGCGTCGGCCGGCTGGGCCAGCACGGTGTTGGAGCGGACGTAGCGGTCGTACTGGGAGGTCACCCACTCCTTGGAGGCCAGGTTGGGGGAGCCGAGCAGCTTGAGCAGCGTCTCGCGCAGGTCGGCCGGCCGCTCCAGCCCGTCGGGGGTGTCGGCGTTGAGCGCGGCCTGGCCGGCCGGCTCGTGGTAGGGGCGTTCGTAGACGGGGCCTTCGTCGGCGGCCGTGCCCGGCGGGATGTCGACGATGATCTCGTCCTCCCACGTCATGACCAAGCGGCCGGTGTCGGTGACCTCGCCGATGACGGTGGCGGGGACGTCCCACTTCTCGCAGATCGCCATGAACGCCGGGATGTCGCGGGGCTCGACCACGGCCATCATGCGCTCCTGCGACTCGCTCATCAGGATCTCCTCGGGCCTGAGCGAGGGATCGCGGAGCGGGACGCGGGTGAGGTCGACGTGCATGCCGCCGGTGCCCTTGGCGGCCAGCTCGGTCGTGGCGCACGAGACGCCGGCCGCGCCGAGGTCCTGGATGCCTACGACCACGTCGGCGGCGTAGAGCTCCAGGCAGCACTCGATGAGCAGCTTCTCCATGAACGGGTCGCCGACCTGCACGGCGGGCCGCTTGGCCTGCGACTCGTCCTCGAAGGTCGCCGAGGCCAGCACCGAGGCGCCGCCGATGCCGTCGGGGCCCGTGGACGCGCCGAACAACACGACCTTGTTGCCGGGGCCCGGCGCGGTGGCCAGCTTGATCTGGTCTTTGCGCAACAGGCCCACGCACAGGGCGTTGACCAGCGGGTTGCCGATGTAGCACGGGTCGAAGACGACCTCGCCGCCGATGTTGGGCAGGCCCAGGCAGTTGCCGTAGTGGCTGATGCCCTCGACCACGCCAGGCAGCACCCGGCGCGTGTCGACGGCGTCGGCGCCGCCGAAGCGCAGCGCGTCCATGACGGCGACCGGGCGCGCGCCCATCGACATGATGTCGCGCACGATGCCGCCGACGCCGGTGGCCGCGCCCTGGTGCGGCTCGACGTAGGACGGGTGGTTGTGAGACTCGATCTTGAACGTGGCCGCCCAGCCGTCGCCGATGTCGACCACGCCGGCGTTCTCGCCCATGCCCACCAGCAGCGCCTCGGACTTGGGCGCCTTGGTGGCGAACTGCTTGAGATGCACCTTGGACGACTTGTAGGAGCAGTGCTCGGACCACATGACGCTGTAGATGGCCAGCTCGGAGCCGGTGGGACGGCGCCCGAGGATCTCCTTGACCCGGGCGTACTCGTCGGCCTTCATCCCCAGCTCGGCGAAGGGCATCGGCTCGTCGGGGGTTTTCGCCGCCCGCCGCACGTCGTCGATCATTCGCCCTCCCGCGTCGGTCGGAGGATCGGCATGTCGGCCGCGTCCGTCCGCCGCTCGTTCCACTCGCTCATGCGTCCACCAGGTTCTTGAGGATGGAGGTGAAGAAGCCGAGGCCGTCGGTGCTCGGGGCGCCGACCAGCTCCTCGACCGCGTGCTCGGGGTGCGGCATGAGCCCGACCACGTTGCCCGCCTCGTTGCGGATGCCCGCGATGTCGTTGAGCGAGCCGTTGGGGTTGCCTCCGACGTAGCGCACGACCACGTGGCCGCCGGCCTCGAGCGCGGCCAGCGTCTCGTCGGAGGCGACGTAGCGGCCTTCGCCGTGCTTGACCGGCAGCACGATCTCCTGCCCCTGGTCGAAGGCGTTGGTCCACGCCGTCGCGGTCTGCTCGATGCGCACCCGCTGGTCACGGCAGACGTAGTGCAGCGACGCGTTGCGGGTCAGCGCGCCGGGCAGCAGATGCGCCTCGCACAGGATCTGGAACCCGTTGCACGTGCCGATCACCGGCAGACCCGCGCCCGCGGCCGGGATGAGCTCGTCCATGATCGGCGCGAAGCGGGAGATGGCGCCGCAGCGCAGGTAGTCGCCGTAGGAGAAGCCGCCGGGCAGGAACACGGCGTCGACCCCCTTCAGGTCGTGGTCGGCGTGCCACAGCGGAACCGCCTGCGCGCCCGCGAGGTGCACGGCTCTGGCGGCGTCCTGGTCGTCGAGAGTTCCTGGAAACGTGACTACGCCCACACGGGCAGCGCTCATGACTGTCGTCCCCTCCGAGGAATGCGCACGCACGCGCCACCGTCTCTTCGGGGCGGACGGCGGTCTGCGGCGGTGTAACCAAGGTTATCGGGTGCTCGCGCATGGTCCGCATCGGCTTGTACGCGACGCGGAGGAGCAGGTCAGACGGCTGCGAGCGCTCGGGGGCGGGCCTTGGCCCCTTCGTCCCATGCGAGCGTCTTGCGCAGGTGGACCGTGGTGCCCCGGCCAGGCTCGGTGCCGAAGGAGATCTCGTCGACGACGGAGCGCATGATCAGCAGGCCGCGGCCGTTCTCGGTGTCGGGCGGGGGGAAGTGAGCGGGCATCGACGGCACGCCCGCGCCGCTGTCGGCCACGCGTACGTCACAGTGGCCGTAGCCGATCGACGCCGTCACCTCGTAGCGGTTGGCGGGTCCCCCGTGCCGCACCGCGTTCGAGCACGCCTCGGAGACGGCGAGCAACATGTCGGCGATGCAGGTCTCACTCACGTTGAGTGAGCGCAGGGCATCGCCTAGCACTCGCCTGACCATCGGTATGCCGATCGCATCCCGAGGCAGCGCCAACGAGAACTCAATATCCACCGGACTCCTCCGGGCGCCAGAATGTCACCTGGAGTAGGTTTCCCTGTGAAATCGGGGCTAACCGCAAAATCACGTTGTTGTTATTTACTGTTGGCTTGCCCGTGGCATTGTGGCACGTCAGAACCCCGCTTTAACCGACCAGGGGGAAATCGGGGGATCAAATGTGCGTTCTACTCTGCAACCCGGACGGTGTAGTCCTCGATCACCGTGTTGGCCAGAAGAGTCTCGGCCATCTTGCGCACCTCGGCCAGCGCCGCCTCGTCGGCGGGGCCCTCCAGCTCCAGCTCGAACCGCTTGCCCTGGCGCACCGCCCCGACGCCGGAGAAGCCGAGCCTGGGCAGCGCCCTGGCGATCGCCTGGCCCTGCGGATCGAGGATCTCGGGCTTCAACATGACGTCCACGATGACGCGGGCCACTGCGTTCCTCCTGGGAGCGGTGGGTGGATGGGAAGCACAGCCTACCGGCGCGTGTGGCCGCCGACACAACGGGAACGGGGAGGACATGGGGCTTGCGCGCAGGGCTGTGACGTCTGCCACCATGGCCCCAAAGCGTACGAACCATCACCATATGGTTCCTCGCCAAGGAGGCCGGGACTGAGGTGGCAACCCCATCGACATCCGGCCCTGACGCACAGGAGTGGCCATGACCGAGCTTGTCGCGGTCGTCAGTGAGCACAGCACATGTGCCGCGATACCGGCGAAGGAGGTCTCGTGACAACCGAAGCCGCACGCGGCGCCGAGTCGCCCCCCGAGCTGGTCCAGTTGCTCACCCCCGAAGGCGAGCGGGTCGAGCACCCCGACTACGACATCGACCTGACCCCCGAGGACGTACGGTCGCTCTACCGCGACCTGGTGCTCGTCCGCCGCATCGACCTGGAGGCCGTGGCACTGCAACGCCAGGGCGAGCTGGGCATCTGGGCCTCGCTGCTGGGCCAGGAGGCGGCCCAGATCGGCTCGGGCCGCGCGCTGACCGACGTGGACATGGCGTTCCCCACCTACCGTGAGCACGGTGTGGCGTGGTGCCGCGACGTCGACCCGGTCAAGCTGCTCGGCCTGTTCAGAGGTGTCAACCACGGCGGGTGGGACCCCAAGGAGCACAACTTCCACCTCTACACGATCGTGATCGGCAGCCAGACGCTGCACGCCGTCGGATACGCCATGGGCATCCAGCGTGACGACGCGAGCGCCGCCACCATCGCCTACTTCGGCGACGGCGCCACCTCCCAGGGCGACGTGAACGAGTCGTTCATCTGGGCCGGCGTGTTCAACGCGCCGATCGTGTTCTTCTGCCAGAACAACCAGTGGGCGATCTCCGAGCCGCTGGAGAAGCAGAGCCGCATCCCTCTCTACCGCCGCGCCTCGGGCTTCGGCTTCCCCGGCATCAGGGTCGACGGCAACGACGTGTTCGCCTGCCTCGCCGTGACCAGGAAGGCGCTCGAAGCCGCCCGTACGGGCCAGGGCCCGACGCTCATCGAGGCGTACACATACCGCATGGGCGCCCACACCACCACCGACGACCCCACCCGCTACCGCGTGGCCAGCGAGCTGGAGGCGTGGAAGCTCAAGGACCCGATCGAGCGGGTCAAGGCCTACCTGTACAAGAACGAGCACGCCGGCCAGGAGTTCTTCGACGCCGTAGACGCCGAGGCCGCCCAGCTCGGCGCCGACCTGCGCAGGCGCTGCCTGGCCATGCCCGACCCCGAGCCGCTCGACATCTTCGACCACGTCTACAGCGAGTCCCACGCGCTGATGGACCAGGAGCGCGCCCAGTTCGCCGCGTACCTGGAGGGGTTCGCCAAATGACGATCATGAGCCTGTCCAAGGCGCTCAACGAAGGCATGCGCAAGGCCATGGAGGACGACTCCAAGGTCCTCATCATGGGGGAGGACGTCGGCAAGCTGGGCGGCGTCTTCCGCGTCACCGACGGCCTGCAGAAGGACTTCGGCGAGGACCGTGTCATCGACACGCCGCTGGCCGAGTCGGGCATCATCGGCACCGCGATCGGGCTGGCGCTGCGCGGTTACCGGCCGGTGTGCGAGATCCAGTTCGACGGGTTCGTCTTCCCGGCGGCCGACCAGATCATCACGCAGCTGGCCAAGATGCCGATGCGCTCGCTGGGAGCGATCAAGCTGCCGGTCGTCGTACGCATCCCCTGCGGCGGCGGCATCGGGGCGGTCGAGCACCACAGCGAGTCGCCGGAGGCGTACTTCACCCACACGGCCGGCCTGCGGGTCGTGGCCTGCTCCAACCCGGCCGACGCGTACACCATGATCCAGCAGGCCATCCGCAGCGACGACCCGGTCATCTTCTTCGAGCCCAAGCGCCGCTACTGGGAGAAGGCCGACATCGACACCGCGTCCACCGAGTGGTGGCCGCCGCTGCACAAGGCCAAGGTGGTGCGGCCGGGCGCCGACGCCACGCTGCTGGCCTACGGGCCCATGGTCAAGACGTGCCTGGAGGCCGCCACGGCGGCCGAGGACGACGGGCGCTCGCTGGAGGTGATCGACCTGCGCTCGCTCAACCCGCTGGACGAGCCGGTGGTCCTGGAGTCCGCCCGCAGGACCGGGCGGGTCGTGGTCGTGCACGAGGCCCCTGTCAACAACGGGTTCGGCGCCGAGCTCGCCGCCAGGGTCACCGAGCAGTGCTTCTACCACCTGGAGTCGCCCGTGCTGCGGGTCGGCGGCTTCTCCACCCCCTACCCGCCGTCGAAGCTGGAGGAGCACTACCTGCCCGACCTGGACCGGGTGCTCGACGCCGTCGACCGGGCCTTCGGGTACTGAGGGGGTTGTCCATGCGACGCGAGTTCAAGCTGCCCGACGTCGGCGAGGGCCTGACGGAGGCGGAGATCGTCCGCTGGCATGTCAAGCCCGGCGACGACGTCAAGGTCAACCAGATCGTCGTCGAGATCGAGACGGCGAAGTCGATCGTCGAGCTGCCGATCCCGTGGGACGGTGTGGTGGCCGGCCTGATGGCCGACGAGGGCACGACGGTCGAGGTGGGCATCCCCATCATCGCCGTGGACACGGGCGACACTGGTTCCGGCGCCGACGGCGGGAACGACCGGGCCGAGGCGCTGGCCGACGACATGGTCCCGAAGCCCCCGGCCGAGGGAGCCGTCGAGCCGGGCGCCCACGGCGGCCCGGCGCCCAAGGAGGAACGCCAGGCGGTCCTCGTGGGCTACGGAGTCAAGACGGGCGCCACCAAACGACGCCCGCGCAGGCAACCGCCGGGCGCGGCCACCCCGGTGGCCAACCCGGACCGCGTGGGGGTGGACGGCCCGGCCGCGCCGGTCCCCGCCGCGGGGCCGCGGGCGCCGGCCAAGCCGCCCGTACGCAAGCTGGCCAAGGACCTGGGCGTGGACCTGGCGAGCCTCACCGGCACGGGCCCCGAGGGTTCGATCACCCGCGAGGACGTGCACGCCGCCGCCCGGGCGGACGCTCCGCAGGCGGCCCCCCAGCCGCGGCGCGAGCGCGAGGAGCGCGTCCCGATCAAGGGCGTACGCAAGATGACCGCCCAGGCGATGCTCGCCAGCGCCTTCACCGCCCCGCACGTCACGGAGTTCCTCCAGGTGGACGTGACGAGGACGATGGAGGCCGTCCGGTGCCTGCGCGATCTTCCCGAGTTCGCAGAGGTCAGGGTCTCCCCGCTGCTGCTGGTGGCCAAGGCGGTGATCACGGCGGCCGGGCGGCATCCGATGATCAACTCCTCGTGGGACGAGGCGGCGCAGGAGATCGTGGTCAAGCACTACGTGAACCTGGGCATAGCCGCCGCGACGCCGCGCGGCCTGGTGGTGCCCAACGTCAAAGGCGCGGACACGATGTCGCTGCCCGAGCTCGCCGCCGAGCTGGGTCGGCTGACGGAGACGGCCAGGGCGGGCCGTACGCAACCGGCGGAAATGTCGGGCGGCACCATCACGATCACCAACGTCGGCGTGTTCGGCGTCGACGCGGGCACCCCGATCCTGAACCCCGGCGAGGCCGCCATCCTCGCCTTCGGCCAGGTCAGGGACATGCCCTGGGTGGTGGACGGCGAGCTCGCGGTGCGCAAGGTGACGACGTTGGCGCTCTCCTTCGACCACCGGATCGTGGACGGCGAGCTGGGCTCGCTGTTCCTGCGCGACGTGGGCGCCATGCTGGAGGACCCGCTCCGCATGCTCGCCTGGAGCTGAACCTCGGGTACGGCGGCCGCCGGGAGGACCCCTCTCCCGGCGGCCGCCGTGGCGGGACGCCCGCACCCGACCACCTCAGAGGCGCCGGCCGGCCGATGAAATACATTGGCCCCCATGATTCGCCACATTGTGCTGTTCACGTGGAAAGACGACACCACCGACGAGCAGCGGGCCGCCGTGACGGCCGAGCTGGGCAGACTGCCCGGCGTCATCCCGCAGCTGCGTTCCTTCACCGTCGGCGGCGACGCGGGCATCAACCAGGGCAACCACGACTACGCGGTGGTGGCCGACTTCGACAACGTCGACGACTACGTGGTCTATCGCGACCATCCCGAGCACCAGGCCGTGATCGCCGAGCACATCAGGCCGATCCTCGCGAGTCGCGCCGCCGTACAGCTGGAACTCTAAAGCTCGGGCGGGTTGTTCTCCCGGTGCATCAGCCGGTGGTCGGACGTCTGGCCCCGCCGAGGGGCCAGCAGGATGCTCAGGAGCACACCCACCCCTCCGACGATCATGAAGATGATGCCGATGATGTCCATGTGGACGCTCTGTCCGAACACGTCGGGCTCGATGGCGAATTTCAGGATGGCGCCGAGCGTGAGGAAGAAGATGCTGACCCCGACACCCATGACGACCTCCAGGCAATGAACGTGTACAGCACCGGTCATACCCGAGTAAGCGCGATCACACCCGCGACTTTCAGGCCAGGCACGACAGAGGCCGGCCGCCGTTGTAGGTGATCATGTCGAGTACGGCGGCGGCCAGGTCGATCGGGGCGCCGAGCGGCCGCCCGTCGAGCTCGGCGTAGGCGCGGTGCAGGTTGCCCACGATGCGTTCGGCGTCCAGCAGCCCGGCCCACTCGCCCAGGTCGGTCTCCCTGGCGGCGTCGAGCGGCGACAGCCCGGCCTGCCTGCCCCGCCTGGCGGTCTCCTGCACGAACCGCAGATAGCCCTCGACCTGGTCGTAGACCTCGGGCCCGCAGATCTCCCCGTGGCCCGGCACGACGGTCGCCGCGCCGAGTCCCCTGAGCTGCGCGAGGGAGTCCAGCGCGCCGGCGACCGAGCCCATGAGCACGAACGGCGTTCCGCCGTTGAAGACGAGGTCGCCGGAGAACAGCAGCCGCCGCTCGGGGATCCACACGTACGAGTCGTTGGTCGTGTGGGCGGCGTGCCCCACGTGCCTGACCTCGCACCTCAGGTCGTCGGAGTACACGGTGACGCGGTCGGTGAAGGTGAGGAACGGCGGCGTCACCTCCATGGCGCCCCACTGCACCTCGGGCGACCAGGCGGCCCGGTAGGCGGGGACGCCGTCGGCGATGATCTGGTCGCGCACGCCCTCGTGCCCGATGATCGTCGCCTCGGGGAACAACCAGTTCCCGAACGTGTGGTCGCCGTGGTGGTGGGTGTTGATCAGAGTGGTGATCGGCCGGTCGCTGACCTGGCCGACGGCCTGCCTGAACGCCCGCGTCCGCCGCTCGGTCGAGCAGGCGTCGACGCAGATGACGCCGCGCCGCCCGGCCAGGAAACCGGTGTTGTTGATCCACCAGCTCCCGTCGGGCTGTACATAGGCGTAGACGCCGTCCGACACCTCCTCGACGCGGGCGGGCGGCAGCGAGTGGTCGTGGGAAGAGGAACTCATGTCCGCGAAGGTATCCGTTCGCATGCCCGGCCGGGCGGCTCGGGGGACAGGACGCCCGCCCGCCGCGCCGGGCGGGCGTCCCCGGCTCTAGAAGGCCTCCTCGGGCAGTTCCATGAGCTCCTGCCCGGTCGAGGCCAGCACACGCCGCTCGGCGGCCAGTCGCGGCAGCACGGTCTTGGCGAAGAAGGAGGCGGCGCCGACCTTGCCGAGATAGAACGGGTCGTCGCCGTCGGCCAGCCTGGCCAGGGCCACCTCGGCCTGGCGCAGCAGCAGCCAGCCGATCACCAGGTCGCCCAGCGCGAGCAGCAGCCTGGTGGTGTTGAGCCCGACCTTGTAGGTCTCCTGCGGCGACTCCATGGAGGCGAGCGCCCAGCCGGCCATGGTGTCGCCCATGGCCTTGACGTCGGCGGCGGCCTCGACCAGCAGCTTGCGCTCCTCCTTGAGCCGGCCGTTGCCCGCCTCGGAGCCGGCGAACTCGTTGATCTCGGCCAGCAGGGCGCCGATCGCGGCGCCCTGGTTGCGCAGGATCTTCCTGAAGAACAGGTCGAGACCCTGGATCGCGGTCGTGCCCTCGTACAGGGAGTCGATCTTCGCGTCGCGGATGTACTGCTCGATCGGGTAGTCCTGCAGGTAGCCGGAGCCGCCCAGGGTCTGCAGCGAGCGGGAGAGCAGCTCGTACGACCGCTCCGAGCCGACCCCCTTGACGACGGGCAGCAGCAGGTCGTTCATGGCCTGGGCGTGCCGGTCGTCCGGGTCGATGAGCAGGGCGTCCTGGAAGGTGGCGGTGTAGAGCACGAGGGCCCGCATGCCCTCCGCGTACGCCTTCTGCAGCATGAGCTCGCGGCGGACGTCGGGGTGGTGGGTGATGGTCACCCGCGGAGCGGTCTTGTCGGACATCTTCGTCATGTCCGCGCCCTGCGTCCTGGCCTTGGCGTACTCCAGGGCGTTCAGGTAGCCGGTGGACAGCGTGGCGATGGCCTTGGTGCCGACCATCATGCGGGCGTGCTCGATCACCATGAACATCTGCTTGATGCCCTCGTGCACGTCGCCCACCAGCCAGCCGACGGCGGGGTGCCTGTCGCCGAAGGTCAGCTCGCACGTCGTGGAGACCTTCAGCCCCATCTTCTTCTCGACGTTGGTGACGTAGACGCCGTTGCGCTCGCCGAGCTCGCCGGTCTCGAGGTCGACGTGGAATTTCGGCACCAGGAACATCGACAGCCCCTTGGTCCCGGGGCCGTGGCCCTCGGGGCGGGCCAGCACGAGGTGGAAGATGTTCTCGGTCATGTCCTGCTCGGCGCTGGTGATGAAGCGCTTGACGCCCTCGATGTGCCAGGTGCCGTCGGGCTGCTCGATCGCCTTTGCCCGCCCGGCGCCCACGTCGGAGCCGGCGTCGGGCTCGGTGAGCACCATGGTGGCGCCCCAGTTGCGCTCGATGGCGAGTTCGGCGAAGCGCTTCTGCTCGTCGTTGCCGGCGCGCCACAAGGTGTAGGCGAAGTTGGGGCCGGCGGCGTACATGTAGAGGGCCGGGTTGGCGCCCAGCACCATCTCGGCCGTGGCCCACGCGAGGCTCCGCGGGATGCCTGGCCCGCCCAGCTCGACGGGCAGGTCGAGATGCGCCCAGCCGCCGTCGACCAGCGCCTTGTACGACCTTCTGAAGCCGTCGGGCATGCGCACGGAGCCGGTGGCGGCGTCGAACTCGGGCGGATGCCTGTCGCCCTCCTCGAAGGAGTCGGCGAGGACGCCGGTGGCCAGCCTGTTGACCTCGTCGAGGATGCTGCGGGCGACCTCCTCGTCCACTTCCGCAAAGGGCCCCGTGCCGAGGATCTCGCGCCTGCCGAACACCTCGAAAAGGCTGAACTCCAGGTCGCGCACGTTGCTCTTGTAGTGGCCCATGGGTGTCGATCTCCTTGAACCGGGTTTGGTGTACCGACCAGTAACCTTACTCTGAAATGCTACCCGCGGGTAACCCCGGCTATGCATGGCATGCTCTCTGCATGGACGCCGAAGAACTCGCCGCCCGATGGCGGGAGCGACTGGAATCCTGGGCCATCCCCGAAGCGATCCTGGCCAAGGCTCCCGTTGATCCATGGGGCCACTCGCCCGAGCGGTTCGTCACCCGCACCGACCGTGCGCTGGCCGAGCCCGACGACGGCCCGACCATGACCCGGCTCGCCGAGGCCCTGTCCGGCATGGGGTCCGGCATGGGGTCCGGCAAGGGGTCCGGCAAGGGGTCCGGCAAGGGCACGCTGCTCGACGTGGGCGCCGGCTCCGGCGCGGCGTCGCTGCCGCTGCACGAGCGCATCGGTCACCTCTACGCGGTCGACACCTCGGCGGCCATGCTGGAGGCGCTGGAGACCCGGGCGGACAAGCTCGGGGTGCCGGTCACCACGATCACGGGCCGCTGGCCCGACGTGGCCGACGACGTGCCCGTGGCCGACGTGGCCATCGCCGCGCACGTCGTCTACAACGTCCCCGACCTGGCCGGCTTCCTGCGCGCGCTCGCCCGCCGCACGCAGGGGCGTGTGGTGCTGGAGCTGCCGCATCGCCACCCCATGAGCTGGTTGACGCCGCTGTGGCAGCACTTCCACGGCGTCGACCGGCCGGTACGGCCCGTCGCGGAAGACTGCGTGGCGCTGGCCGCGGCGCTCGGCTACCCCGTCAGGGTGGAGGAGCGAGAGGCGCCCCTGGAACGTTTCACGTCGCTGGAGGAGTTGGCCGCCAGCGCCTGCCGCCGCATCTGCCTCGACCCGTCAATGGCGGACGAGGTGGCGGCCACGGTGCTGGAGCTCGGCATGTGGCCCATGCCCAGAGACCGGTGGACCACGATCTGGTGGGAATGAGCGGCCTGGCCCGCTCGTTGTCGCCATTGAGCTGACGGCTCCCGGACGAGACGCGCCGTACCCGGCACGACAAGACGACGCATCCGCACAGTCTCGTTCACAAGGAGTTCTTGATCATGGCGTGGGTCCTTCTCGTGCTGGCCGGCCTCTTCGAGATCGCCATGGCCCTCTCGCTCAAGCTCAGCAACGGCTTCACCCACCTGTGGTGGACCCTGTCGTTCCTCGGCACGGCCGTTTTGAGCTTCGGCCTGCTCTCCTACGCGCTCAGGTCGCTGGAGGTCGGCACCGCGTACGCCGTCTGGACCGGCGTCGGCGCGGCCGGCACCGCGATCCTCGGCATGATCGCCATGGGGGACGAAGTGTCGCTGCCCCGCATCGCGTGCATCGCGCTGATCCTGGCGGGCGTCATCGGCCTGCGAACACTGGCTTGACGTCTTCGGTGGTGTCGGATTGAGTGGCCTGATGATCGAAATTCATGCCATCTCCGTCGACGCCGACAACCCGTACGAGATCGCCAGCTGGTGGAGCAGGGCCACCGGCCTGCCGCTGGGCGAGGATGACGAACCCGGTGACGACGAGATCATGCTCCGCACCGAGCGAGACCCGTTCCTGCTCTTCCTGAAGGTCCCCGAGGGCAAGACCGTCAAGAACCGGGTGCACTTCGATGTCAACGGCATGGACGGCAGGACCCGCGACGAGGAGGTCGAGCGGCTGGCCGGCATGGGCGCCACCATCGCCGACGACCGGCGCCTGCCCGACGGCGCCGGCTGGGTGGTCATGCGCGACCCCGAGGGCAACGAGTTCTGTGTCTGCCGCAGCCAGCAGGAGCGCGAGGCCCAGGGCTGAGCCGGGGTCACCGGGCCGAACGGGCCCTACCCTGCAGAGTGAGCGTCACGATGGCGGTGATCAGGTAAACCAGCGCGCCGTGCCACATGGCGTGGACGGCCGAGCCGAACACGCCTTCCCCGTCGATCAGGAGCTGCACCGGATAGTCGAGCACGGCCGTGATGCCGGCGGGCAGCAGCGCGAACTTCCACGGGTGCCGCAGCGACCAGAGGCGGGCCTGCCGGGTCACCCGGTCGCCGTCCTCCGGCTTCGCCACCGCGCCGATCGCGGCGACCATCGCGAACAGGCTGATGCCCAGGCCGAGCGCCCACACCAGGTCGCCGCCGCCCGTGAGCAGCCCGAAGCCGTAGCTGGTCGCCGAGATGACGCCGCCGCTGATGGCGGCGGCCTTCCAAGGGGCGCCGCGCAGCGCGGCGCCCGACAGCGATACCTCGTCGCGTCGACTGATTTCGTTCATGGCCTCATGCTGCCTTCCGTGTCACCCTCGGGGCATCGGGGGTGAACCCTGGCTTCGCCCCCATCTGATCGTCAGGGGGAGTCGGGGTTCGTGCTCCGCGGCAGGCGTCTGCAAGCGTGGCAACCCGCTGCCGTCCGAGCGCCAGTTGGTCGATGAGTTCGGGGTGGCCAGGGCGACCGTGCGCAAGGCGCTCGCCAAGCTGATCGAGGAGGGCACCATCTACACGGTGTTCGGCATCGGAAACTTCGTGGGACCACCCCCCGAGGACGTCTGACCTGTCCCTGGCATCATGCGGGGCATGCGGGAAATCGTGATGGAACACCTCGGCCCTGATGAAGGGGAGCGGCTGCGGGCGGTGCGGCTGCGCGCGCTGCGGGACTCGCCGGACGCCTTCGGGTCCTCGTACGACCGTGAGGTTGAGTTCTCGGCTGACAAATGGACTGAAAGGCTGAAAAATCCGGGCTCCCGGTGGTGGGTGGCCGAACGCGGCGGCGCGGACGTGGGCCTGGTGTGCGTGCTGCTGGAGGACACCGGCGCCCACCTGCTGTCCATGTGGGTCGCCCCCGAGGCCAGGGGCGAGGGCGTGGGCTCCCGGCTGGTGGACACGGCCGTGGAGTGGGCGAGGAGCACCGGCGCGGAGGAGGTCGGCCTGTGGGCGGTCGACCAGAACCACGCCGCCCGCGCGCTCTACGCCCGCAAGGGCTTCACCCCGAGCGGCAGGGTCATGGCGCTGCCGTCCAACCCCGGCCTCATGGAGTCCCACTACGTGTTGTCGCTGCTCCTCCGCCGGGCCCGCGAGGACGACGTGCCCGCCATCGTGGCCATGCTGGCCGACGACCCGCTCGGGGCCCAGCGTGAGGGAGACCCGGGTGACGAGCGCTACCTGGCGGCGTTCGAGCGGATCGACGCCGACCCGTACAACGAACTGATCGTCGCCGAGCGGGACGGCAAGGTGGTGGGCACCATGCAGCTCACCTACCTGGCCGGGTTGTCGCGGCTGGGCGCGGAGCGGTGCCAGATCGAGGCCGTCAGGGTCGCCGCCCCCGAACGAGGCAGGGGCCTCGGCCGCAAGATGATCCAGTGGGCCGTCGACCGGGCGCGGGCGCGCGGCTGCGCCATGGTGCAGCTCACCTCCGACAGGTCACGTACGGACGCGCACCGCTTCTACGACTCCCTCGGCTTCACGGCCTCCCACGTCGGCTACAAGCTCAAACTGGACTGATCTCGACCAGGTTGTCGTGGAAGGCGGGACCCCTGCCCATGTCACCGTCCCGCTCCGCCACGACCACGTTGGGGTTGGCGCCGCCGGGCGTGAGCTTCGGCCAGCGCCCCTTCGGCGAGGCCACCACCCCGGCCGCCACGCGGTCGCTGATCTCGACGTCGGCCAGGAACTCGCCGCCGTCGTTGTGCACGCGCACCCGCTGGCCGCCGGCCAGCCCCCGCTCCGCGGCGTCGGCCGGGTTGACCAGCACCACCGGGTCCTTGGCCCGCCGCCGCAACTCCGGGTTGTTGCCGAACGTCGTGTTGAGGAACAGGTGAGACGCCGGCGTGATCAGCGTCAGCCGGTACGGTGACGACCCCGCCGCGCGCACCGAGTGGGGCGGCACGTACGCCTCCTTCGCGGGCGGGAACCGCAGCCGGCCGGAGGGCGTCGGGAAGCCGTCGGCGAACGGCGCGAAAGGCCGGGGGTAGTTCATCCGCACCCAGCCCTCCTTGCGGAGCCGGTCCAGGGTGATGCCCCCAAGGGATGGATGCCCGCTCGACAGCAGCTGCTCGGCCAGCTCCACATCCGAGTCGTACAACGACGGCTCGGTCATCCCCATGTGCCGGGCCAGCCGCCTGAACGTCTCCGTCGTCGACAGGCATTCGCCGGGAGGCGGCCCGGCGGGCTCGTTCCACAGCAGGTAGAGGTGTCCGTAGCCGGCGTGCAGGTCCATGTGCTCGGTCTGCATGGTCGCGGGCAGCACGATGTCGGCGTAGTCGACGGTGTCGGTCGAGAACTGCTCCATGACCACGGTGAACAGGTCCTCGCGGGCGAGCTGCCGCTTGATGGCGTTGGCGTCGGGGGAGCTGCCCGCCGGGTTGGCGGCGTACACCCACAGGCACTTCACGTCGTCGAGCTGTGAGGCCAGCTTGGTCATGACCAGCGTGCGCACCGGGCGGGCCAGCAGGTCGTCGCGCCGGTCGACGGCGAGGTGCACGTGGTCGCTGGTGGAGAAGGCGATGCCGCCACCAGGATGCCGCCAGTCGCCGGTGACGCCGGGGATCGCGGCGATCGTGCGCAGCGCGGTGCCGCCGCCGGCGTGCCGCTGCAGGCCGTGCGTGGCACGCAGCGCGGTCGGCCGGGTGCGGGCGAGCCGGATCCCCAGCCTGTGGACGGCCTCGGCGGAGATGCCGGTGATCCCGGCCACCCGCTCGACCGGGTGGCGCAGGATCTCCTCGCGGAAGTCGTCCCAGCCCTCGGTGTGCTCGGCGAGGAACTCCTCGTCCTGCGCGTTCTCCGCCAGCACCACGTTGAGCAGCCCGAGCGCCAGCGCCGCGTCCGTGCCCGGCCTGATCGCCAGGTGCTCGTCCGCCTGGTCGGCGGTCCGGGTGCGGATGGGGTCGATGGCGACGACGTACGCGCCGCCGGCCCGCGCCTCCTGGATGAACTTCCACAGGTGGTGCCCGCTGGTGAGCGTGTTCGTGCCCCACAACACGATGAGCCTGGCCAGCGCGAAGTTCTCCGGATCCATGCCGGCCGCGGTGCCCGTCGTCCGCCGCAGGCCGCTGTTGCCGGCGCCCGAGCAGATGTTGAGATAGTGCTTGGAGGCGCCCAGCATGTTCCAGAACCGCCGGCCCGCCACGCCCTCGCACCCCTGGAGGTAGCCGAGCGAGCCGGTGCCCAGATAGGGCCAGATCGCCTCGCCGCCGTGCTCCTCGACGATGCCGCGCAGCCGTACGGAGATCTCGTCGAGAGCCTCCTCCCACGTGATGCGCTCGAACCGGCCCGAGCCCTTCGGCCCGGTGCGGCGCAGCGGGTGGAGTATGCGGTCGTCCGCGCGCGTGTGCTCCAGGTAACGGTTGACCTTCACGCAGAGCGCACCCCTGGTGTAGGGGTGGTCGGGGTTGCCGCGGAGACTGACAGGCCGGCCGTGCTCCACCGTGACCACCCAGGAACAGGTATCCGGGCAGTCCAGCGGACACGCCCCCAGAACTCTCAGATCACCCGGCATGGGTCACAGCCTACGTCGCGCGAAGTCGGAGGTGAATGGTGGGATCTCCAGCGTGTAGCCTGCCCGGTGCGAGGACTACGGGGCTGATTTGAGGACACTGGAAACCTAAAGATCGTACGGTCCGGGCGGGAAGGTGCAGAATCACTGTCGGTGGCCGAAATCAGGGAACGAGATGACACGGAGGACCTCGCGGAGGGGGATCCAGCCGTGGCCGAGTCGCGCGCGGACACAGACGTCTACGTCGTAGAGCCGCTCCTTCCGCAGCGCCTTCGCCGCCCGTCGGACCTGCTGCGGTTCTTCGCCACGCTCGCGGTGCTCGGCGCGGTGATCCTGCTCGCCCTCGTGGCCAAGCAGACGCTCATCGGCCTCGAAGCCGACGTCAAGGAGGGCGCGGAGCTCGTCCCCCTGCTCAGCCGGATCGCCGCGTTCCTCGGCGGCGCGGCCGTGTTGATCGTCCCGACGGCCTTCGCCGTCGAACGGGTCTTCCACCGCGACGGGCTGCGCGTCGCCGAAGGGCTGATCGCCGCGATCGTCGGCATCGCCGGATCGTTCCTGCTCGGGCAGTGGCTGGTCGCGGGCAATGTTGACGACCTGCGTGTGCTGCTCACCGGCGACAGGAAGATCGAGCCGCTCAACACGCTGCTCACCGCGGTGATCGCGTACGCCACCGCCGTGCGCATCTCGCGCCGCCCCACGTGGCGCATGCTGATGTGGACCACGATCGCCCTCTACATCCTCGCCTTCTTCTCCGGCAGGCAGATCACGCTGCCGAGCGCCATCGTGACGGTGCTGGTCGGCATGGCCATCGGCTACGCCACCCTCTACGGCGTCGGCAGCCCCAACACCAGGCCGCCCGGCAGCGCCGTGCTGGCCGCGCTGCGCAAGCTGTCGTTCACGCCGGTCTCGGCCCGCCGCATCGAGGACGACCACCAGGGCAGCCGCCGCTACGCCATCGGGCTCAACGACGGCAGCAGCCTCGACGTCACCGTGCTCGACCGCGACCGGCAGGTGGCCGGGCTGCCCTACCGCCTGTGGCGGCGCATCAGGCTCCACTCCGAGACCCGGCGCAGGGCCATCAGGTCGCTGCGGGCCGAGCTCGAACGCGAGGCGCTCATGGCGTACGCCGCGCAGGCCGCGGGCGCGAGCACTCCCCGCCTGCTCGGCACGAGCGAGATCGGCACCGAGGCCGCGCTGCTCGCCTACGAGCACATCGAGACGCGCCCCCTCGACGAGGTGCCCGACGAGGAGATCGGCGACGACCTGCTCGCCCAGATCTGGGAGCAGGTCGGCCTGCTGCAGATCCAGCGCCTCGCGCACCGGCGGCTCACCGGCGACAGCATCCACCTCGACGGCGCCGGCCGGGTCGTGCTCACCGACGCGCGCAGCGGCGAGATCGCCGCGGGAGACCTGCTGCTCAGGCTCGACGTCGCCCAGCTCCTCACCTACCTCGCGCTGCGCGTCGGGTCCGAACGCTCGGTCAGGGCCGCCGCCGCCGTCATGGGAGCCGACGCGCTGGCCGCCGCCCTGCCGCTGCTCCAGCGCATCGCGCTGACCAGGGAGACCCGCGCGGCTCTGGCCAAGGCCAAGCAGGTGCTGCCCGAGCTCCGCGAGCACATCGTGGCGCTCAAACCGCAGAGCAAGGTCGAAGAGGTGCGCCTGGAGCGGTTCAGGCCGCGCACCCTGATCACGATCATCGCCAGCGCGCTGGCCGCGTACTTCCTGCTGTCCCAGCTCAGCCAGGTCAACGTCTACCAGGTGGTCACCACGGCCAACTGGGCGTGGTCGGGGCTGGCGCTGCTCGCCTCGTTCGGGAGCTTCGTGGCCGCCGCGCTCATGCTGCGCGGGTTCGTTCCGGAGAACCTCCCGCTCTGGCGTACGGTGCTCGTGCAGCTCGCGGCCTCGTTCGTCAAGCTCGTCGCGCCCGCGGCGGTGGGCGGCGTCGCGATCAACACCCGCTACCTGCAAAAGCGCGGCATCTCGCCCGCCAGCGCGGTGGCCAGCGTGGGGGCCTCCCAGCTCATCATGCTGATCTTCCACATCGCGCTGCTGCTCTTGTTCGCCTACATCACCGGCTCCACCACCAACACCGCGTTCACGCCGTCACGCGGGCTGGTCGTGGTGCTGCTCGCGGTGGCGCTGCTGGTCGTGGTGGTGCTCGGCGTGCCGCCGCTGCGCAGGCTGGTCACCGGGCGGATGAGCAGGCTCTTCTCCAACGTCCTGCCGCGCCTGCTCGACGTGCTGCAGTCGCCGCGCAAGATGATCGAGGCGGGCCTCGGCACCCTCATGATCACCATCACGTTCATCGTCTGCCTCGACGCGTGCGTGGCGGCGTTCGGCGGAGAGCTCAGCTTCACCGCCGTCGCCGTCGTCTACCTCACGGCCAACGCGATCGGCTCGGCCGCGCCCACCCCCGGCGGGCTGGGCGCGGTCGAGGGCGCGCTCGCGCTGGGCCTCACCGTGGCGGGGCTGCCCGCCGAACTCGCCACGTCGGCCGTGCTGCTGCACCGGCTGCTCACGTTCTGGCTGCCGGTGCTGCCCGGCTGGGCCTCCTTCACCTACCTCCAGCGGCACGAGGCCCTGTGATCTTGTCGATCGCGTCGAGCTCGTCCTCGGTGAAGGCGGGGCCGTCCACGCAGGCCACGTTGTCCTCAAGCTGACGTACGCTGCTCGCGCCGATCAGCACGCTCGTGACCCGCGGGTCCCTGCGCGCCCACGACAACGCCATCTGGGCCAGCGTCTGCCCGCGTCCCCTGGCGATCTCGTTCAGGTCGCGCGCCAGCTCGCGGTCGATCCGCTCCTGCGGGAGGAAGCGGCTGGTGGCCGCGCGCGAGTCGGCCGGCACCCCGTCGAGGTAGCGGTCGGTCAGCACGCCCTGCGCCAGCGGCGAGAACACGATGCAGCCCATGCCCGCCTCCTCCAGCGTGTCGAGCAGCCCGTCCTCGATCCACCGGTTGATCATCGAGTAGGACGGCTGGTGGATGAGCAGCGGCGTGCCCAGCTCGCGCATGATCCGCGCCGCCTGCGTGGTCTGCTCCGCCGAGTAGTTGGAGATGCCCGCGTAGAGCGCCTTGCCCGAGCGCACGGCCCGGTCCAGCGCCCCCATGGTCTCCTCCAGCGGCGTCTCCGGGTCGGGACGGTGGCTGTAGAAGAGGTCGACGTAGTCGAGGCCCATACGCTCAAGCGACTGGTCGATGCTGGCCAGCAGATACTTGCGCGAGCCCCACTCGCCGTACGGGCCGGGCCACATGTCGAACCCGGCCTTGGTGGAGATGATCAGCTCGTCGCGGTGGCGCGCGAAGTCCTCGCGGAAGATCCGCCCGAAGTTCCGCTCCGCCGACCCGTACGGGACGCCGTAGTTGTTGGCCAGGTCGAGATGTGTCACCCCGAGGTCGAACGCCCGCCGCAGGATCGCCCGCGACGTCTCGACCGGCCGGTTGTCGCCGAAGTTGTGCCACAACCCCAGCGACACCGCCGGCAGCTTCAGTCCGCTGCGTCCGCTGCGGACGTACGGCTGGCGCTCGTAACGCCGGTCGTCGGCCTGATAGGTCATGACGTGCCCCTCTCGATGATCCACGCCAGCGCGAACGCCTCTTCACGCCAGGCGTCGTAGCGTCCGCTACGGCCGCCGTGCCCCGCGCCCATCTCGGTCTTGAGCAGGAACGGCCCGCCGCCCGCCGTCGCTCGCAAGCGCGCGATCCACTTCGCCGGCTCGTGGTAGAGGACGCGCGTGTCGTTCAGGCTCGTGATCGCCAGGATCGGCGGGTACGGCCGGCCGTCCACGTTCTCGTACGGCGTGTAGCTCTTCATGTAGGCGTAGACGTCGGGATCGTGCAGCGGATTGCCCCACTCGTCCCACTCGATCACGGTCAGCGGCAACGACGGATCGAGGATGGTGTTCAGGGCATCGACGAACGGCACCTCGGCCACCACGCCCGCGAACAACTCGGGCGCCAGGTTCGTGGCCGCGCCCATGAGCAGCCCACCGGCCGAGCCGCCCCTCGCGATGACCCGCTCGCTCCAGCCGCTCTCCTTCATGTGGCGGCACACCGCCACGAAATCGGTGAACGTGTTGCGCTTCCTGGTCAGCTTGCCCTCTTCGTACCAGCGGCGGCCCAGCTCGCCGCCGCCCCTGACGTGGGCTACGGCGAAGAGGAACCCGCGGTCGAGCAGCGACAACCTCGCGATCGAGAAGCCGGGGTCTATGGAGGTCTCGTAGCTGCCGTACCCGTACAGCACGGTCGGCGCGGGCGTGGCCGTGTCCTTGCGCTTCACGATGGACACGGGGATCTTCGTGCCGTCCTCGGCCGTGGCCCACTCGCGGAACTGCTCGTAGTCGGCCGGGTCGTAGCCGCCCAGCACCGGCCGCCGCTTGAGCAGGATCAGCTCGTGCGAGTCGAGCTCGTAGTCGTACACGCTGGGCGGGGTGACCATGCTCGTGTACGCCAGCCGCAGCCGCGTGGTCGTGAACTCGGGGTTGCCCGCCGGCCCGACGTCGTACAGCGGCTCGGGAAAGTCGATCTCGTACGCGTTCCGCTCGGAGGCCTCCACCCGCTCCCGCCAGGTGCCGCCGGCGGAACCGTAGGGCAGCACCCGCAGGCCGGTCAGCCCTTCACGCCGGAAGTGCACCACGGCGTGGTCGGAGAACGCGTCGATCTCCAGGAGCCTCGTGTCCTCCCTGTGGGGGGTCAGCGGGGTCCAGGAGCCGGGGTCGTCCAGCGGGGCGGTGGCAAGCTCGAAGTTCTCGGCGTTCTCGTTGTGGAGCACGTAGAAGAAGTCGCCCGCGTGCTCGACGCCGTACTCGACGCCGGTCTTCCTGGGGCGGACGACCGTGAACTCGCCGGCCGGATCCATCGCGTCGAGGACGCGCACCTCGCTGGTGACCTTGCTGCCCGCGCTGAGCACCAGGTAACGCTCGCTCCTGGTCAGCCCGATGCCCACCCAGTAGCGCTCGTCGCCCTCCTCGTAGACCAGCACGTCCTCCTGGGTCCCCAGGGTGTGCCGGTAGACCTGGAACGGGCGCCAGGCGTCGTCCACGCGCGTGTAGAAGAACGCCGAGCCGTCCGCCGACCAGGCTCCCCCGTAGAAGATGCCGGTGATCTCGTCGGGGAGCACCTCGCCCGTCTCGAGGTTCTTGAACCTCAGCGTGAAGCGCTCGTCGCCCTTGTAGTCGGTGGAGAAGGCCAGCATCGTGCCATCGGGGCTGACGGCGCTGGCGCCGACCGAGAAGAACGGGCTGTCGCCGGCCAGCTCGTTGCCGTCGAGGATGACCTGCTCCCGGTCGAGCCGCTCGCCCGGCGTGATCACCGGGGGCGCGTCGCTGTCCGCGGGGACGCGGCAGGAGACGCCGTACTGCTTGCCCTCTTCCGTACGGGTGAAGTACCACCAGGCGCCCTTGCGGCTCGGCACCGACAGGTCGGTTTCCTGGGTGCGCGCCTTGATCTCCTGGAACACCTGCTCCTGGAGGTCGGAGAGGTGAGCGGTCTCCTTCTTGAGAAAGTCGTTCTCCGCCTCCAGATAGGCGGTGGTATCAGGATCTTCCTTGTTGCTCAGCCAGGCGTACTCGTCGATGACGGTGTCGCCATGATGGGTGCGCTCGGTCCGGACCTTCTTCGCCACTGGTGGCGTGTTGCTGCTCACGTGGGGGAGTCTATGTTCGGTTGTGATCGATCTGTGGCCGTGGAGCCCGACGAACGAGTCCCGAGAGGTCGGGAGCGCTGCTAATCTTGAGGAGCCGACGCGGTGCGGCACAACCACTTCCTCTCACTCCGGTGATATGTGGCGTGTTGTGCCGTGGGTCGCCGGCGCTCCCCTGTGACCACCTGGTCTGGAGATCGGTTCGCCGCGGTCTCTACGGGCTGGTAAGTTAGAGGGGTTGTCTCCGAAAGGGGGCGGCGCTTAATTCCCGCAGGTCGAGCAGGTCCGGTCAATTTGACAGGGACTTGAACGGCTGAAAGAGTTAAGACACAACGAAATGAACGC